>DVOG01000126.1 GCA_018713755.1 Candidatus Spyradosoma merdigallinarum
CAGGCGGTCACGGATCCGAAAGAGTTCGCCGCGACGATTTCCCGCGTTCCCGACGGTCCGATCGCCGGCAAGTGGGGCAAGCGCAAGTTCGAGTACAAACTCGTCAATCCCGCGAACCGCCGCAAGTACCACGTGATCGTGGTCGGCTCCGGGCTCGCGGGCGGGGCCTGCGCCGCGTCACTCGGCGAGATGGGCTTCAACGTGAGCTGCTTCTGCTATCAGGACAGCCCGCGGCGCGCGCACTCGATCGCCGCGCAGGGCGGGATCAACGCCGCGAAGAATTATCAGAACGACGGCGACTCGGTTTACCGGCTTTTCTACGACACGATTAAAGGCGGCGACTTCCGCGCGCGCGAAGCCAACGTTTACCGTCTCGCGGAAGTTTCCAACGCGATCATCGACCAGTGCGTGGCGCAGGGCGTTCCGTTCGCCCGCGAATACGGCGGACTGCTCGCGAACCGCTCCTTCGGCGGCGCGCAGGTTTCCCGCACGTTCTACGCGCGCGGGCAGACGGGGCAGCAGCTGCTGCTCGGCGCGTATTCCGCGCTGTCGAAGCAGATCGGGCTCGGAACGGTCAAAATGTATAATCGCCACGAGATGATGGACCTCGTCATCGTGGACGGCGCCGCGAAGGGCATCGTCACGCGCAACATGGTGACGGGCGAAATCAAGTCCTGGAACGCCGACTGCGTCGTGCTCTGCACGGGCGGCTACGGGAACGTGTTCTATCTTTCGACGAACGCGCAGGGCTGCAACGTCACGGCGGCGTTCCGCGCCTACAAGCACGGCGCGGGCTTCGCGAATCCCTGCTACACGCAGATTCACCCGACTTGCATTCCCGTGCACGGCGAGCAGCAGTCGAAGCTGACGCTGATGTCCGAATCTCTCCGCAACGACGGCCGCGTCTGGGTGCCGAAAACGCGGGAACAGGCGAAGCTCATCCGCGAAGGCAAGCTCAATCCCAACGACGTCAAGGAAGAAGACCGCGACTACTATCTGGAACGCAAGTATCCGAGCTTCGGGAACCTCGCGCCGCGCGACATTTCTTCCCGCGCCGCGAAGGAAGCCTGCGACGACGGCCGCGGCGTCGCCGAATCCGGCCGCGGCGTCTTCCTCGATTTCCGCGACGCGATCGAGCGCCTCGGCGAGGACGTCATCCGCGACCGCTACGGGAACCTGTTCGACATGTACGAGAACATCACGGGCGTGAATCCGTACAAGAATCCGATGCAGATTTATCCCGCGTCTCACTACACGATGGGCGGGCTGTGGGTCGACTACAACCTGATGTCCACGATTCCCGGCCTGTTCGTCGGCGGCGAAGCGAATTTCTCCGACCACGGCGCGAACCGTCTCGGCGCTTCCGCGCTGATGCAGGGGCTGTCCGACGGGTATTTCGTGCTTCCGGCGTCCGTTCCCGACTACCTCGCGAAATGCGGGCTCAAGGGCGCGCCGAAGAAGGAAGAGCATCCGGAATACGCCGCCGCGGAAGCCGCCGTGCGGGAACGCATCGACAGGCTGATGGCGGTCAGGGGCGACAAGTCTCCGCGCTACTTCCACCAGAAGCTCGGTCACATCATTTGGGAAAAATGCGGCATGGCGCGCACGCGGGAAGGCCTCACGGAAGCGATCGGCGAAATCCGCGCGCTCCGCGAGGAATTCTGGAAACGCGTCCGCGTCGTCGGCGACAAGGATTCGCTCAACGTCGAGCTCGAACGCGCTTCCCGCGTCGCGGACTTCCTCGAGTTCGCGGAGCTGCTCTGCCTCGACGCGCGGGAACGCGAAGAGTCCTGCGGCGGGCATTTCCGCTCCGAATACGCGACGGACGAAGGCGAGGCGCAGCGCGTGGACGAAAAGTTCCACCACGTCGGCGTCTGGGAATTCGTCGGCGACGGCAAAGCGCCCGTCCGCGTGCAGGAGCCGCTCGTTTACGAAAACGTCCATCTCGCGACGCGCTCTTACAAATAAAAAGGGCGCGGCGTTAAAATTCTAAGCTTCAAAAACCATGTCCGAAGAAAAAACGATTTCACTCACGCTCAAGGTCTGGCGCCAAAAGGACGCGAAGTCCGAGGGACATTTCGAAACCTACAAAGTGTCGAACGTTTCCACGGGATCGTCGTTCCTCGAAATGCTCGACATTCTCAACGAAGACCTCGTCGCGCAGGGCAAGGACCCGATCGCGTTCGACCACGACTGCCGCGAGGGCATCTGCGGCATGTGCTCGATGACGATCAACGGCATGCCGCACGGCCCGCTCCCGGGCGTCACGACCTGCCAGCTCCACATGCGGCATTTCCGCGACGGCGAAACCGTCACGATCGAGCCGTGGCGCGCGAAGCCGTTCCCGGTCATCCGCGACCTCATCGTCGACCGCACCGCATTCGACAAAATCATCCAGGCGGGCGGTTTCGTCTCCGTGCGCACCGGCTCGGCGATCGACGCCAACATCATGCCGATCCCGAAGGAAGTCGCGGACACGGCGATGGACGCGGCGGAATGCATCGGCTGCGGCGCCTGCGTCGCGGCGTGCAAAAACGCTTCCGCGATGCTGTTCGTCTCCTCGAAGGTCACGCAGCTCAATTCGCTCCCGCAGGGCAAGCCCGAGAAAGACCGCCGCGTGCTCGCCATGGTCAAGGCGATGGACGAAGCGGGCTTCGGCAACTGCTCCAATCTCGGCGAATGTCAGGCCGTTTGCCCGAAGGGTCAGACGCTCGACTTCATCGCCAAGATGAACCGCGACTACGCCGTCGCGTCGGTGAAGAAACTCTTCAAGTCTACCGGAAAGAAAAAGAAATAATCTTCTTTTTCTCCGAAAGCGAAAAGCGTTCCCGTCGGGGCTGTTCCCGCGGGAACGCTTTTTTCGTTCGCGGAAAACGAATCCGCCGCGTTCCCGCGCGGCGCGTATCGAAAATACGGATACGCAAAAAGAAATCCGCGCGCGTCGCTCCCGCGCGCTCCGTTCCCGCGTTTTGCGCGTCGCGGGGAGCGAGCGCCGGAGGCGCGGCACAACACCAAGAAACCCCATGCGCAAGCATGGGGACGGCTCGACCAAAAAGAAAAAAGAGTTTCGGAGAAGCGGCACAATCATCCCGCGCGGGGGGCTCCGGCGGATTGTGTCGCCTCTCCGAGGCTCTGCCGCTGCGGGAACGCGCGCGTCGCGGCGGCGCAAAAAAAAAGTTCGGGAAAAGTGCTTGTCAGAGCACTTTTTTTTTTTGTCAGAATCGGGGTTAAGGAAATGAGACATGCTCCCGCGGGAACGCTGCGGCGGTTTCGTTCCCGAGAAATTTTCATCGTTTAATTCCCAACAATACAAATAGCATCATGAAAAAATATATCACAGTCGCGGCGCTTCTCGCCGCCGGCACGGCGTTCGCGAACGCCGAAGTCGTCGCTGTCTTCAACTGCGGCCGTTCCGGAAATACCGATTATATGGATCAGACGAAAGGCTGGACGGATGTCATCGTGTCCTCGGCCGACAACCAAAATATCTCCGGCGTCACGGCGGGGGACATCACGCTTTCCTCGACGGGAAATTCTCTCTCCGGCACCGGTCCCGCGGGCTCGTTCTCGGCGGCTCAAGGCGCTTCGACCAGTCCTTACGCGATTCCCGAAGCGTTGAAAACGCTCTCGAGCACCGCGCTCGGCGACAGCGCCTACGACACGCTCTGGGGAGGTTCGATCAACTCGTGGGCAGCCAAAAATACGACGCTTACGCTGAGCGGTCTCGCGCAGAACACGGACTATACGGTCTATCTGTTTTGTGCCCGCGCGAACGGAGATTCCGGCAACCCCGCGAACTGGACGACGACGACGGACGGTGCGACGTGGTCCGTCTGGACGGTCGCTGACGGTTCCGCGACGAAAACCATCGGTTCCACGGTTCAGTTCGACGGGGACGCGAACGGCAAGAATGCGAGCATCGTCGAAGTGACCTTCAACACGGGCGACGCGACCTCGGTTTCGTTCAATACGGGCGATGCCGCGAAATTCACGCTCAACGGCATGGTCATCGACCAGGGTTCGACGATTCCGGAACCGTCGGCGTTCGGTCTTCTTGCGGGCCTCGGCGCTCTTGCGCTCGTCGCCTCGCGCCGCCGCCGCAAATAAGCGCGCGGCAGGCCAAGCAGAGAATCTGTTTGTCAGGCTGAACTTAGGCGTTCCCGTCGGGCGACCCTCCCGCGGGAACGCTTTCTTTTTGCGCGGAAATTCGCGTCGCGGGAACGCGCGGGCGTTCCCGCGGCGGTTCAGGCGGCGGGTTTGCGGAATTTTCTGCGCAGAGCGTCAAGCAGATGCCGCCATGAGCGATAAGCGACGGCGATGACGTAGCCGTGGTCGAAGACCGTGTTCTTCACGCCCCATTCTTTCTGCAGGCGAAGCCGATCCGTGGCTTTCTGCGAGGCGCAGGGGACTTTCCCTCCGACGTCGATGACTTTCAGCTTGCCGGATTTCTTTTCGAGGATGAAGTTCCCGCGATGCGCGTCGCCGTGCGCGCAGCCGAATTCGTGGAGCGCGTAAATGATGCCGGCGGCCTCGTCCGCGTATTTCCGGTAGAATTCCGGCGGCGTTTCCTGCAAGGTTTCTCCCTCGACGTATTCCTGCAAGAAAAACGAATGCAGCGTGCAGCCGAAGCGCCGTTTGTCCGCGACGAGGAAAATTCTCGCCGCGCCGTCGAAGCCGCGTTTCTCCGCGCGGTGCAGCGTTTTCAGCAGACGAAACGCGTTGCTCCCGAGAAAGAACGACTGAACGAGGTAATCGAAGCGGTGGCGATCCCGCTTGTCGAGCTTGAGGATGTATTTTTTGCCGCCGCATTCGACCAGCCAGCAGCGGCAGCGTCCGTCGTGAAACAGCGTGCGGCGAACGCCGTCGCGGCAGACGGAGTCGCCTTCCTTTTCTTGCGGGGAAACGTCGGCGACGAGTTTGCCGAAAAGCGTCAGCATCTCTCCGGCATCGGGCGCGCAGAGAATTTCGTACCCGCGTTCCCGCGCGCGTATCAGCTCTTCGTCGATATCGTTTTTCATAGGAAACAATATAGAACGTTAGTTTTATTTTTTCTGCGGGGCATCATACTCCTTGTTTCGAAAAAATCAATGCGGGAAATGCCGCTTCGGCGGCGGATTTTTCTTCTCTTTCGCGCGGGAACGCGGTTTCATTGCGGAAACCCTAAAAAATATCCGAACATGAAAGCAGAAGCCCTTGTCTACAATGAAACCGGAAAACCGCTCGACGTGCTGAGCCTGCAGGAAATCGACGTGCCCGCGCCGCAGACCGGCGAGGTGACAATCGCGCTGGAGCGCGCGGTCGTGCATCCGTCCGACATGGGGATGATCGGCGGGACTTACGGGCGGCTGCGCGCGCTGCCGGCCGTCGCCGGACGCGAGGGCGTCGGGCGCATCGCCGCGGTCGGCGGGAACGCGGCGGGGCTTTCCGTGGGCGACCGCGTGCGGATGCCGGAGGACGCGGGCGTGTGGCGCGCGGCGATTACCGTCCCCGCGTCGGAAGTCGAAAAAGTTCCGTCGGACATTCCCGCGGAGCTCGCGGCGATGGCGTTCATCAACCCGATGACGGTCTGGCGCATCCTGCATGATTTCGTCGAGCTGAAGCCGGGCGACTGGGTGCTGCAGAACGCGGGAAGCTCCGCGCTCGGGCAGTGCCTCGTGCAGATTGCGCGCGGGCTGGGGCTGCGGACGGTTTCCGTCGTGCGCAACGTCGAAAAATGGGAGCCGCTTCTGAAGGCGCTCGGGGCGGACGCGGTGCTCCCGGAAGAAAAAGATTCCATCAAAAGAATCGTCGAAATCGTCGGCGGGAAAGGCAATTTGCCGAAGCTGGCGCTGAATTCGATCGGCGGGGAAAGCGCGGCGCGGCTGACGCGCATGGTCGGCTTCGCGGGAACGATCGTCACGTTCGGCGGAATGACGGGAGACCTGATTCGCTTTCCGACGCGGGAATTCATTTTCAACGACCTGCGGCTGCGCGGTTTTTGGATGGACCGCTGGAACCGCTCGGCGACGCCGGA
The DNA here is from genome assembly GCA_018713755.1 of Candidatus Spyradosoma merdigallinarum. Lineage (GTDB taxonomy): Bacteria > Verrucomicrobiota > Verrucomicrobiia > Opitutales > UBA953 > Spyradosoma > Spyradosoma merdigallinarum. The sequence continues at coordinate 6,014 of DVOG01000126.1, forward strand.
AGCGCGCGCCGAAACGGCGGAGAAAATTTTCGCGATGATGCGCGCGGGAACGCTGAAGATGGCCGTGGACGCCGTGTATCCGCTGCGTGAATACAAAGCGGCGATTGCGCGCGCGCTCGAAGGCGGGCGCAACGGCAAGGTGCAGTTCACGGCGTGAGCCGCGCCGCGCGTTTCGGCGCGCAATTCCCGCGGCGGAAAGCATGCCGCGGATTTCCGCGGGAACGCAGGCGGAACTTGCGTTCCCGCGCTGTTTGTAGTTTGCTTTTGCCATGGCACGGAAAAAAGATTCTGCGCGGGGA
>DVOG01000127.1 GCA_018713755.1 Candidatus Spyradosoma merdigallinarum
CCGTTTTCTTCTATTGACCGCCGCGAAGGAAATCTGTTTCCTTTTCTCCCGCTTTTCATTCAAAAACAATTCCAAAATGGACATCAAAATCGAAGACATCAATGCGACCCGCAAAGCCGTGACGGTTTCCGTTCCCGCGGACGTCATCGAAGAACAGCACAAAAAGCTGCTCGGCGAATACGCCGCGCACGCCCGCATTGCGGGTTTCCGGCCCGGGAAGGCGCCGGCGTCCGTCGTTCGGCAAAAATTCGGCAAGGAAATCAAAAAAGACCTCGCTCAGCGCACGGCGCAGGAAGCCTACGCTTCGATTCGCGAAGACGGGAAGCTCGATGTCTACGCGCTCGTCGACGTGAAGGAGCCGGAGCTCGCCGAAGGCCAGCCGGCGGAATTCCGTTTTGAAATCGACGTCGTTCCCGCTTTCGAACTGCCCGAATACAAGGGCATCGAAGTCGAAAAGGGCGATCTCGCCGTTTCCGACGAAGACGTCGCCGAAACGGTCCTCAATCTGCGGAAGCAGCGCGCGGAATTCAACAAGGTCGAAAAAGCGGCGGAGAAGGGCGATTACGTGAAGCTTTCCTACGAAGCGACGATCGACGGCAAGCCGCTCGCCGAGGTCGTTCCCGCCGCCGCGATTTACGGCAAGCAGACGGGAACGTGGGAAGAAGCCGGCGCGGAGGAAACCTTCGGCGCGACGGTTCGGGAAATCGTCGACGCGATCGTCGGCATGAAGGCCGGCGACAAGAAGGAGGTTTCCGCGACGTTCCCGGAAGATTTCTCCGCGGAAGGCCTGCGCGGGAAAACCGCCGTTTACGCGCTCGAAGTCGCGGAAGTCCGCGAACGCGTTCTGCCCGAGCTGAACGAAGAATTCTTCAAGTCGCTCAGCGTCAAGGACGAGGAAGAGCTGAACAAGCAGGTGCGCGAAGGGCTCGAGGCCCGCAAGAAAAACGCCGCCGCGTCGAAAAAGCGCGAAGAGCTCATCGGAAAGCTTAACGAAAAAGTCGATTTCGAGCTCCCGGAAAGCGCCGTCGAACGCGAAAGCTACAACATTTTCATCGAATTCGCGAACATGCAGCTGCGCCAGGGCGCGAAGCCCGAAGACATCGAGGCGCGCCGCGAAGAACTGATGAAGGACACGAAGGACGCCGCGAAAACCCGCGTGAAAACGCAGATCATTCTCGACGCTATCGCGAAGAAAGAGGGCGTGAAAGTCGAGCAGGAAGACATTTCCCGCCGCATTTCCCAGGAAGCCTACATGAGCGGTCGCCCGATCGAAAAATTCGTCAAGGAATTGACGAAGGACCGCGTCCGCATGATGGAGCTGCAGAACAATATCCGCTTCAACAAGGCGCTCGACGTCGTCGTCGCCGCCGCCGTCGAAAAGTGATTTCGCGCCCGGCGCAGCGAAGAAAAAGAGGCGTTCCCGCTTGACGGGAACGCTTCTTTTTTTTTTGCTCCGGAACCGTTCCCGCGGGAAGCGGAACAAGAAAAAAAGACGAATTTCGGCCGCGGGAACGCTCTTTTTGCACAACAGGACAAAAGACAAAGTGCAGAACACATGCGGGAAAGCGGAACAGGAAGAGTGGCGCAAGTGGCTCAATGAGCACGGTCGCCGCCTCCTCTTTTGCGCCCGTCAGTGGACGAGTTCCCAGGCGGAAGCCGAAGACGTCCTGCAGGACGCTTTCGTGCGCTACTGGAAAAACCAGCGGCATCTGCCGGGAAATCCGAACGCGCTTATCCTCACGTCCGTCAGGCGTGCGGCCATCGACCACGGGCGTTCCCGGACGCGCCGCGTCAACCGCGAAACGCAGGCCTACGAGCTCGAGGACAAAGTGTCGTTCTTTGAACCCGGCGAGGGCGAGATTCAAGAGAGTCTCGAAAAGGCAGTCAGGGCGCTTCCCGCGGAACAGCGGGAAGTCGTCGTCATGAAAATCTGGGGAAAGCTGACGTTCGAAGAAATCGCCCGCCAGCTCGGCATTTCCCCGAACACAGCGGCGTCGCGCTACCGGTATGCCCTCGCCGCGCTGAGAAAAACAGTCGAGCGGTAGTTTTTCCTTTTTTCGCGCGGCTCGTATTCGTCAATCACTCTTTTGTTTATCATGCAGAATATTGAACAGGAAGATTTTTCCGACATCGAAGCGATGCTTGAAGCGTTGCGGCCCGTCGCGCCGTCCGAGCGGTTTTTCGCCGCTGTCGCGAACGCGCTCGACGCTCCGGAAAACACGTTGCGCCTTCCCGCCGCGCGCGGGCACGCGCTGCGGTTTCCGTTGCGCCGCACGGCAACGTCCGCCGCGCTGCTGATCGGCGCCGTCGGACTCGGCGTTTGGGGCTACTCTTCGCTTGCGGAAAAGTCCGGCGGGAACGCCGTCGTCGCGGGAACGGGGCATGAAAATTCCGTTTGCGATTTTCATCTCGTGAACATGGAGCGGCGCGTGAACTCCGTGACGCCGGTCGGCTTCGTCGCCGGCGAAGACGGCTCCGTTTCCCGCCGCGTGCGCTACTCTTACACCGACGAAAGCTGGTGGAAGGACGACGAGACGGGCGCCGCTTTCGTGGAGCTGCGGCCGCACGAGGAAATCGTCAGCATGGAGCTCGCCGTTTATTGATTTTTTTGTTTGGTTCATTTTTTACGGAAAGGAAAAAGCTTGTTCCCTATGACTCGAGACACGAATCATTCCCTTTTGAAAGCCCTCATGTTCGCCGGCGCGTTCCCGCTGTGCGCCGTTCCCGTGCTCGCGGAATCCGCCGTTCCCGCCGCGCAGATTCAGCCAGCGGCCGTTCCCGCGGAAAAGGAAAATCCGGGCGAAAACGTCGTCGTGAGCTATTCCTACGTGGGCGTCGCGCTGGACACTATGCCGGCGGCGACTTTCCGCGAAAATTCCCGCCCCGGCGTTCAGGCCGTCTACGTGCTGAAAAATTCTCCCGCGGACAAGGCGGGAATCAAAAGCGGCGACGTGCTGCTTTCGCTCGACGGGCAGAAGCTCTTTTTCCCGAACCAGTTCTCGGCGCTCGTCCGCTCTTATCCGCCGGGAAGCCGGATCGAAATCGTCCTCATGCGCGGCGGCGAACAGCTCTCGCGCACCGTCACGGTCGGGGAACGCCGCATCGTCGCGTCCAAGCGCGCTTCCGCCAAGGACGACGTCCGCATCTACATCAACGGGCGGGAACTCTCCCTCACCGACAGCTCGCAGCTCGGCGGCTGGATCAGCCTGACGCCGAACGGCATCCTCATCCGCAACGACTGGGACGTTCCCGAGGAATTCCGCCGCATCGTCAAGCGCGTGCACGCCAAGCTGCCCAATTCGCAGGAAATGCTTTCTTCCCTGAGAAAACAGTATGAGGACGCGCGCCGCGCCGCCGTCGGAAAAGCGCGGCAGACGTTCTCGCAGGTCTTCTTCGGCAACGGGAATTCCGTCATCATCGTGGGCGACGAATCCGGGCGGCAGGTCACCGTTTCCCGCGCCGGCGACGACGACATCCTTTTCCGCGGGAGCTGCGCCACGCAGGAGGAAATCGACGCGATTCCGGAAGAGGCGAAAAAAATCATCGACTCCTTCACCGTGCTCAAGCCGATGCCGGTCGTCGAGAAAACGCCCGAAAACGCCGCTTCCGCCGCGGCGGAATGAGGCGCGCGCGTCCGCGAAAACCGCTTGAAAAAAGGCGTTCCCGCCGGGAGAAATCCCCGCGGGAACGCTTTTTTTGCGCCGTTCGCGCTTTCCCGAAAGAAGCCTTGCAGAGGCAGCTTTTTTTTTTCTATAATCCGCGCCATCCAAAAGAGACATATCTTTTCACCCTAATTATCTCGATTCGAA
>DVOG01000128.1 GCA_018713755.1 Candidatus Spyradosoma merdigallinarum
GGAGAAAGCGCCGCGCGCGCCGCCGCCATTTCGCGGCGCAGCCGCGTCTTTTCCGGAAGCGGATTCATCGCGCGAACGCCGCCGCCAGTTTTTCGAGGAAAAAATTCGGCGGGCGGACGGCCGCGCCGGCGCGGTTCATGAATCCGTGCACGGTGCTGCCCGTCGCGAGCAGCGTGTCCCCGCGCCGCACTTCGTAGTCGATGCGGATGCGCGCGCGCGGGAACGCCTTCATCATCGCGCGCACGGAAAGCTCATCGTCGTATTTCGCGGAGACGCGGTAGGAAATCTGCGCGTCGACGACGGGCAGCAGCCAGCCGGCGTCCTGCATTTCGCGGTAAGGCAAGCCGACTTCCGCGAGCAGCTTCGTGCGCGCGATTTCGAACCACGGAAAATAATTGGCGTGATAGACGACGCCCATGGCGTCCGTCTCGGAAAAGCGGACCCGCACCGTTGCTGTTGTTTCGATCATGTTTCGGCTGCCCTCGAGTTTGTGCGTTTTTCGTTCGGAGAAGAGGCGCGTTCCCGCGCGTTCGGCGGGAACGGTGAGCGCATTGTTTTCCCTCGCGCGGAGAAAGTCAACGCGCAAACGCGCGGGAACGCGAAAGCGGAGCGGGGTTTTCCGCGCGCAAGATTTTTTCTCGGAAAGCTTGAAAAAGAGAAAGGGAACGGGCAAAATGGAAGCATTCCAAAATTCATCCATTTCTTCAATCCCATCAAACGAAAGGCAAACGAACATGAAATCCCTGAAAGGCACGCAGACGGAAAAGAACCTCATCCACGCATTCGCGGGCGAATCGCAGGCGCGCATGCGCTACACGTATTTCGCGAGCAAGGCGAAAAAGGACGGCTTCGTCCAGATTGCGGACATCTTCGAAGAAACCGCGAACCAGGAAAAAGAGCACGCCAAGCGCTTCTTCAAATTCCTCGAAGGCGGCATGGTCGAAGTCTCCGGAAAATTCCCGGCGGGCGTCATCGGCTCGACGGCGGAAAACCTGAAAGCCGCGGCCGCCGGCGAGCACGAAGAATGGTCGGCGGACTATCCGGCGTTCGCGGACGTCGCCGCTCAGGAGGGCTTCCCGGAAATCGCGGCGGTTTTCCGCAACGTCGCCGTCGCCGAGAAGCAGCACGAAAAGCGCTATCTCGGGCTGCTCGCCAACATCGAAAACGGCACGGTCTTCAAAAAGGACGGAAAAGTCTGGTGGCGCTGCCGCAACTGCGGCTACATCTGCGAAGCGTCCGCGGCGCCGACGCTGTGCCCGGCGTGCGCGCATCCGCAGGCTCACTTCGAGCTGCTCGCGGAAAACTGGTGATTCCCTTCGGAAGTTTTCCGGACTGAAAACGTTCCCGCGCGGAGGCTTTTCCTTCGGCGGGAACGTTCTTTTTCCCGTTCCCGCGGCGCGCGCGGGAACGCGGTTCGTTCTGTTCTTTTTCCCGCGCGGCTGTTATTTTTTTTTCGAAACACATGAGTTCCCCCGCATCCATCGTCAATCCGCACTGGCCCGAAGCGTTCTGGGACGTTTCGGGCGCGTTCGTCAATGACCGCGAACTGCTGCTTTTCCACGACTTTTTTCTCCAGTTCGCGGGCGTGAAGCTGCTGAAGCTCGTGCACGGCTCGCCGCTTTTTCTTTGGAACAGCGGCCGCGTGATGCAACACGCGATATGCACGCCGGAGCAGATGCGCAACGCCGGGAACGCCTACGCGCGGCGCGAAATCGCCGTCGATCTCACGTTCTCGAATCACCTGATTCGGAAGGAGCATTTGTCCGACCCGACCGGGAACGCGCTGCTCGCGTTTTTCGAAAAGCAGAACCCGACCGGGAACAACGCGGTGATTTGCGCGTCGGACGCGCTTTTCGAGCACATCGGGAAAAACTATCCGAAGCTGCGCCGCGTCTCCTCCATTCTGAAAGTCACCGTGGAAAACGGGCGCGGGAACGCGGACTATTACCGCCGCCTCGCCGAACGCTTCGACAAGGTGATGATTCATCCGGACGATTCCGTGAATTTCGCGATGCTCGAAAAACTCGAAGACAAGGACCGCTACGAAATCCTCGTCAACGAATACTGCATCCGCGGCTGCAAAATTCGCCCTTGGCACTACAAATATCTTTCCTCGCTGGCGCTGAATTATTTCGGACACGTCGACGAAAAGTTCAACGAACGCTGGAAAGTCAACGGCTGCTCCGACCTGAACGTGCTCGTTCGCGATCCCGAACGCAACGTCGCCGCGCTCACGCAGGAGGAAATGCGCCGTCTTTACGACATGGGCTTCCGCAAATTCAAAGTGCAGGGCCGCGGCATGCTCAACGGCGCCGGCGTGCTCTTCGACCTGCTTCGCCTCGCGCTGCGGACGGACGTTCCCGGCGAAAACTTCATGCAGCGGCTCAAGCTGCAGTTCCTCGAAGCGACGGCCGCCGCGAACCCGCAAATCTGAAAAAAAAAAGAAACGTCATGAGCAACATTCCCGCTCCGTCAAATTTCATTTCCCTCGCGCCGGACGCGGCGAAGGCTTCCTCCGCGCCCTTCGTCGGCATCGCCGCGCCGCGGGAAAAAAAGCTCGCCGTGCTCGCCGACGAAGATTTTCCCGAAGCGCGCTGGAACCTCGGCGGATTTTTTCTCTACGACAACGTCCGCCGCGTGCTTCACGACTTCGTGCGGCAGCAGTTTCTCCGCGAAAACACAATCGCGGAAACGCACGGCGCGCCGCCCTGCGCGTGGACGCTCGACTGGTTTCAAAGCCGCCCGCTGACGCCGCCGAACGAAATCGCCGCGATGCTGAAAACCGTCGCCGACAAGCCGACGACTTTCGTCCTGCAGCTGGACAATCCGGACGTTCCCGCGGAGCGGCTGAACGACGCCGTCGGGAACGCGCTGCTGACCTTCGTCGCGCGGATGCCGCGCGGTGCGGTTTCCGTCGCGTCGGAAAGGCTCGCGGAACACGTGCGCGGGAAATTCCCTTCGCTGCAGCTCCGCGCCGGCGTCAATAAAGTCATCGCGGAACGCGGACGCGGGAACGCGGATTACTACCTCGACGCGGCGAAGAAATTCGCGGTCGTCGCCGTTCATCCGGACGACGTTTTCGACGCTGCGCTGCTCGAAAAGCTCGCGGGAACGGCGGGCGCGGACAAATTTGAGATCACGGTCAACGACACGTGCCTGCGGAGCTGTCCCGCGCGGGAACGCCACGTCGCGGCGCTGGCGGGCATCCGCTCCGACCCGTGGAACGCGGATCTGCTCCGGGAGCGCCACCGTCTGCTCGCCGAAGCGAAGTGCGAGCAGGTTTGCGGGCGTCCCGCCGACGCCGGCGCGTTCCCGCGCGCCGCGCTGCTTTCGCGCGAAGAGCTGAAGGCGGTCTACGCGCTCGGTTTCCGCCGCTTCCGCATCCAGGCGGAAACGCTGCGCAGCGAAATTTCGTTTTTCTGGTCGGCGCTCGGCTGGCTGTTCACGGCGCGTCCCGAGCGCTGGCACCACATGGGGCTGATCGCCACGTCGCTGATCACGAGAGTCACGCCGCCCGTTCCCGCGCTTCAGAGCGGGCTTTCGCCGTTCGTCAAAAGAAAATACGACTGAGGAAAAATTTCCTCAGTCGCATTTGCCGTTCCCGCGCGGGAACGCATTCATTCCTCGGCGGGAACGTCTTCGTCTTCGCCGAGCGCGTCGTCTTCGACCGGGACGGAATTGTGGACGAGGCGACGCTTCGCCTGCGCGACCGGCGAAAGCATCGCCGTAATCGTGCGCCCCATCATTTTGGGCTTGCTGTCGAGCACGCCGATGTGCGCCACCGCGTCGATGAGCCGCTGCACGGCCTCGAAGCCGAACTCGGGATGCTCGAGTTCGCGGATGCGGAACATCAGCGTGACCTTGACCTTGTTCCCGTTGAACAGGAACATCTCGGCGCGGCGCACTTTGACCATCAGGTCGTGCTCGTCGATGCGCGGACGCATCTTCACTTCCTTCAGCTTCGTCGCCGACTGCTTCTGCTGCTTCTGCTTCTTGGCTTCCTCGTAAAGATATTTCCCGTAATCCACGATGCGGCAAACCGGCGGCTGCGCGTTCGGAGCGATTTCGAGCAGATCCAGCTCATGCGCCTTGGCGAGCGAAAGCGCGGAGGACGTCGCCATGACGCCGAGCTGTTCGCCGCGCGGACCGATGACGCGGACTTCGGGAACGCGGATGCGCTCGTTGCGGCGGGGACCCATGTCCCGGCGGTTTTTGTTGCGGTTGTTGTACGATCCGCGGTTCTGCTGACCCGGACGGGCGGAATTGCTGTTCCCGCCGAACTGCTTCGGAGCTGCCATTCAGTTTGTCTGATTTTGAGAAACGAAAAATAAATGCGAGTGTCAAAAATTTTGTCCCGAAATCCGCCGCGATTCAATACTTTTCCTCGCTCGCGTTCCCGCCGCGGATCCGGCGACGCGCGAGCGATAAAAGCTCGCATTTCCCGGGAGAAGCGCGTAAATTCTGCGTTCACGTTTCACAAGCAACAACCCTAAACCCCACCTCAAAAAAAATGGACATCAAGGAATTCTTCCGGTCTCGTTTCAACGTCGATCCCGCCGCCGTCGCGCAGGCTCCGGGCCGTCTCGAATTCATCGGCAACCACGTCGATTACAACAAAGGGCTCGTGATGGGCGTCGCCATCGACAAGCACATTTCCGTCGCCGTTTCGCTGCGCGACGATGACGAAATCCGCATGGCGAGCGCCGGGCTGAACGCGGAAGGCGCGGTTTCGCTCGGGAACGTCAGCCTGCAGAGCGGCGCGCAGTCGTTCATGAACTATCCGCTCGGCGTCTTCGCGATGTTGCGCGAAGCGGGACTGAAGGCGGAACGCGGCTTCAATCTCGCCGACGCGTCGACGGTGCCGACGGGAGCGGGCGTCAGCTCGTCCGCGGCGATCGAGCTCGCGACCGCCTACGCGCTGTGCAAAATTTACGATTTCCCGCTGTCGAAAATCGACATCGTGCGCACGGGCCGCAAGGCGGAAAACGTTTTCGTGGGCATGCCCTGCGGCATTCTCGACCAAGGCGTTTCCGGCTTCGGCGAAAAAGACGCGATCGTGCGCATCGACTGCAAGACGGAAGAATTTTCCGCGCTGCCCATTCCCGCGGGAACGGTGTTCTGGGTGTTCAACTCGATGGTGAAGCACGCGCTCGTCGCCGGAGACTACGCGAAGCGCCACGCGTCCTGCATGGCGGCCGCGGAAACGCTCGGAAAATACGATCCGAAAATCCGCTGCCTCGCCGACGCGACGCTTTCCGCGGCGGAAGCCTGCCGCAGCAAGCTTTCCGAAGAAGATTTCAAGCGCGCCGTTCACGTCATCAACGAAAACGCGCGCGTCGTCGAGATGGAACACGCGCTCGCCGTCGGAGACCTCGCCGCGGTCGGCGACCTGCTGAAGGCGTCGCACGCGAGCTCCCGCGACTGGTTCGAAAATTCCTGCCCGGAAATCGATTTTCTCGTCGAAGAGCTCAGCGCTCAGCCGAACGTTTACGGCGCGCGGCTCAGCGGCGGCGGATTCGGCGGAATCGCCATCGCGCTCGCGAGCGAAGCGTTTTCCGAAGCGCAGGCGGAAAAAGTCGCCGACGCTTTCGAGGCGAAATTCGGCAAGCGTCCGAAATATTTCCAGACGAAAATCGGCGAAGGCGCCGGGCTCGTCGCCTGACGTTCCCGCGACGGTTTTCCTTTTTTCTCGCATCCGCGGCGTTTCGGCGCCGCGGACTTTTTTTTCCGCGAGGAGAACCGCGCGAAGAAAAAAAAGACGCTCCCGCCGCTGCGCGGGAACGCCTTTTTCTCCGGAGAAATCCGTTCCGTGCGCGGGAACGTCTCAGCGGAACATCACGACGGGAACGAGGCAGCGGCGCACGAGCTCCGTCGTCGTGCTGCCGATGATGAACTGCCGGATGCGGGAATGCCCGTAGGCGCCCATCAGCAGCGCCGTCATTCCGTTTTCGACGACGTATTGCTCGATCGCTTCGCCGGGCGCGCCGGAAAGCGCCTGGCAAATCGGGACCTTGTCCGTGCCTTTGAAGAACGCCTCGGCGTCGATGAGCAACTTCGCCGCGTCGGATTCCGCACCGGGCTTGCCGACGCTGACGATGTGGATTTCGCTGCTCGGGAACGCCTTCGTGTTCGCGATCCAGTTGAGCGCCTTCGTCGCGCTGGCGCTCCCGTCGTAGGCGAGGAGAATTTTTTTCTGCTCGATGAATTTTCTGTTGGCGACGAAGCACGGCAGCTTGGACGCGCGAATCACGCGCTCCATGTTCGAACCGAGCTGCCCTTTCGCCAAATTCGCGTTTTCGCCGCGCTTGCCCAGCACGATGAAATCGATGTTCCCGCGCTGGTTTTCGAATTCGTCGATGCAGTCGACAAGCAGCCCGGAGCGGTGCTCGAACTCGACGTTCCCGGCGATGCCGGCGTCGGCGAACTGCTTTTTCACGTATTCGCCGATGACCTTCGCCTTGCTGTTTTCGATTTCCTTGAGCTGCGCCGTCAGCCCGAGATAGGGCTGCGTGCCGAGCGTTCCGCCGAAATCGGCGATGAGCGGCGTTTCGTATTGCCACAGCTCGGAAACGTAAAGCGCGGTGACTTTCGCGTCGAGATGCTTGGAAAGCCACACGGCGTACTGCGTGCAGACCTGTCCGTAGCTGGAACCGTCGATGCAGACGAGAATATTCTTCATGCGGGGAATCCTTTCGTTTTGCGGGGTTATGTGCGGGGTTTCTTCACCGTTTTATTATACGCGAAAAACGCCGCGGCGAAAGAAAATTTTCCGCGCGGGAACGCCCTACTCTTCCTTCAACGCGCGCGTCATCAGCGCGGCGATGACCGACTCGGCGGGAACGCCGCGGCAAATCACGTCGTAGGCACATTCGAGAATCGGCGCGGAAACGCCGTCGCGGCGCGTCGTCTCGTAAAAATTCTTCGCGGCGTAATACCCTTCGACGACGGCGCGCCCCGCGCGCATTTTCTCCAGCGCCGCCTGCGTTCCCGAGCGCGCGATTTCGATGCCGAAGGCGCGGTTGCGGGACCAATCCGCCGTCGCCGTCGCGACGAGGTCGCCCATGCCGCTGAGTCCGCGCACGGTTTCGACGTTCCCGCCTTCCGCCTCGACGATGCGCCCCATTTCCGCGAGCGCGCGGGTCAGCAGCGACGCGCGCGCGTTCGCGCCGAGCTCCATGCCGTCGCAGATGCCCGCCGCGATCGCGTAAATGTTTTTCAGCGCGCCGCCGAGCTCCACGCCGATCAGATCGGACGAGCGGTAAATGCGGAACGCGCCGTTGCTGAACGCGCCCTGTATCTCCTCGGAGACGTGCGCGGGAGCGTCGCTCGCGAAAACGACGGCGACGGGAAAGCCGCGCGCGACTTCCGCGGCGTTCGTCGGCCCGGAAATCGCGCCGTGCGGGAGCGCGGGAAAAACGTCCCGCAGCACCTGGTCCGGGCGCAGCAGCGTTCCCGCTTCCAAACCTTTGCAGAGAGAGATGACGATTTTGGTCGTCGCCGGCACGCAAGCCTTCACGCGCAGCGCGGTTTCCCGCAGCGCCTTCGACGGGCAAGCGAAAATCAGCGCGTCGCATTCCGCCAACGCCGGCGCGGGAACGTGCGCGATCTGAATGTCGCGCGGGAACGGAACGCCGGGAAGATACGCCGCGTTCTCGCGCGTTCCCGCGATTTCCACCGCGTGCTCGACGCGCCGCGGCACGAGCGTCACGCGCTGACCGCAGCGGTTGAGGTGAATCGCCATCGCCGAGCCCCAAGCTCCGGCGCCGAGAATCGCGACATTCATTTTTGCTTGCTCCTTCGTGAATCCGCGGGAACGGCGGACGTTATTTTTTTTTCAGAAAATCATTTTTTGCTTCGGACGTCGTCGCGATAAGCCGAAACGGCGGCGACGGCCTGCGCGCCGAGGTCGGCATAGACTTTCGCGAACGAGGGCTTTTTCGGCGTGAGTCCGAGAATGTCGTGCATGACGATGATTTGCCCGTCGCAGTCTTTCCCGGAACCGATGCCGACGGTCGGGATCGAGACGCCGCGCGTGATTTCCGCCGCGAGGTCGGGCGTCATCATTTCAAGCAAAAGCGCGAAGGCGCCGGCTTTTTCGTGCGCTTTCGCGGCGGCGAGCAGCGCGGCGCGTTCGCTTTCCGTTTTCCCGAACTTGCGGTAGCCGCCTTCCTGAAAAACGTTCTGCGCCTGCAGCCCGATGTGCGCCCACACGGGAACGCCCGCCGCCGTCAGGCGCGCGATCGTCGGAGCGACTTCTTCTCCGCCTTCGATTTTCACGGCTTCCGCGCCGCATTCCTGCATGAGACGCATGCAGATTTTGAGCAGCTCGGAAAAATCTCCGTGCGCGACGCCGAACGGAATGTCCGCCGCAATGAGCGCGTTCGGACGGACGCGCGCGACGGCCGCCGCGTGGTGCGCCATCATGTCGACGGTGACGGGAACGGTGCTGTCGAAGCCGAGCACGACGTTCCCGACGGAATCGCCGACGAGAATGACGTCCGTGTCCGCCGCGTCGGCGATGCGCGCCGTCACCGCGTCGTAAGCCGTGATGCAGACGATTTGCGAAACGCCTTTCGCCTGCCGAAGAGTCTTTGTCGTCCGTTTCATTGCGAAAAAAACAAAAAAAATGTTTCTTCATTATGCGCGCCCCGCCGCGCGCGGCAAACGGAAAACGGGCGTCATTCCTCCGCGGCGTCTTCGTCGCCCGGCTCCGGCTTCGGGAAACGCCACAGCGCGTCGCCGAGCTGAAACATGTTGCCGAAAATCAGATCCGGGTCCGGGAGCGCCGGCAGCAGCGTTTCCGGCATATGCGTTCCCGTGGCGACGCAGGCGACGGGCATTCCGACCGCTCCCGCCGCTTGGATGTCGAACGGCGAATCGCCGACCATCAGCGTTTCCGCGGGAACGGTGCCCATTGCCGAAAGCACGGCCTCGGAATATTCCCGCTGCGGCTTGCGCCACGGCATTTTTTCCGTTCCCGTGCCGAACGCGGCGTCGAGCAGCGGCGTCAGCCCGAGATGCGCGAGCAGCGCGTCCGTCGCGTCGGCGTCTTTGTTCGTGAAAACGGCGACGCGGACGCCGCGTTCCCGCAGGCGCCGCAAAATCCATTTCACGCCGGGCAGCACGAAAACGCCTTCGAACATGACTTCCGGGAAATGCGCGCGGAAACGGCGAACGCCTTCCGGCGCGAGTTCGTCGCCGATGAGCCGCGACATCGTGAGCGAAATCGAACCGCCGACGGCGGCGCGAATGGCGGCGAGGCTTTTCGGCACGAGCCCCATGGTTTTCGCGACGTCGCTGTAGCAGCGGTGAATCGCCGTGAAATTGTCGATCAGCGTTCCGTCGAGGTCGAACAGAACCGTGCGGATTTTTTCTGCGTCCAATGCCATCGGAAAGAAAAGTTTGCCGGAAGAAAAAGAAAAGTCCGTTCCCGCGAGGTTTTTTTGTCCGCGCTCAAGGAAGGGATTCGAATTTCCGCAGCAGCACCCAAACCGCGCCGCAGCAGACGGCGAGCGTCAGAACGACGTTCGTTCCCGCGACGAAAAAATCGCCGCGCCGCAGCAGCGCGACGGTTTCCAGCCCGAACGCGGACATCGTGCTCAGCCCTCCGCAAAATCCCGTGACGAGAAACAGCCGCGCGGGAACGCCGAGCGCGCCGCCCGAGCGCAGCGCCAGCCCGGCGAGCAGCCCGATCAGCGCGCACGCCGCGAGATTGGAGACGAACGTCGCCGCCGGGAACCGCGTCTGCCTGAACAGGGCGAGCGTCCCCGCGCCGATCAGCCAGCGGCAGACGCCGCCGAGACCGGCGCCGAGGAAAACGAGCAATCCGTCGCGGGCGAGCAGCATTCTTGCGGAACGGCGGGAGCGCGGCGGCTCCCGCGCGCGAGTTCATTTCCAAACGATTTCGAAAACGTTCGCCTCGCCGGATTTTCCGGCCTTGACGGTGACCTTCAGATTCGCGCCGTCCTGCGTTTTCGTGATGTTTTTCGCGGGAACGTCGGCGAGCACGATCGCGTTTTTCGCCTTGCCGGGGCTGACGAAGGTTTCCGCCTTTTTCACCGTGTAATACGAGGCGGGATCGCCGTCGAAAGCGGTGCCTTTCGCGTTCGCCTTCGCGCCTTCGGGAACGTCGAACTTGAACTGCTCGATGCGGAACGTCAGCGTTTTGTTCCCGCGGTTGACGAAGCGCATGAAGCGGATGTTCTTTTTCGGATCGAGGCGCGTTTCGACGTTCCCGCCGTTGACGCGCATCGCCTGCTTCGTCCATTTTTCGCCGTCCGTCGAAACTTCGACCGTTCCCGCCTTCGCGGCGGCGGCGTTGTCGAGCGTCAGGTGAATGTAGTTCGCGGGAATGCCGTCCGGCAGAGAAAGCCCGATGAACTGTCCGGGCTCGAGCTTGACCTGTTCGAGGATGCGGACGAGCCGGACGTAAACTTTTTCGCGTTCCGCGCGGACGTTTTTCAGCTGCGGCACGTTGGAAAACGCGCGGTAAAGATCCGAAGCGACGGCGTTCCCGCCGGAGTCCTTGCCGGCGATTTCCGCCCAGGCTTCGCGGTAAACCTTCATCAGGAAAGGCATCACGACGCGCTCGGCGACTTTGCTCGGATTCCGGTGCGGCGCGCCGATTTCCGCGGCGTGTTCCCGCTGACGTTCCGACGCGCGTTCACGGTCCGCGTAGCTTTTCGCGGCTTTGCCGAAGGTTTCCGCGCGTTTTTTCGCGTCGCCCGCCATGACGGATTTCACGAGCGCTTCGCCGAATTTTCCGGTTTCCCCGAGCGTGTCGGACCAGCATTGAATTTCGAGCCAAAGCTCGGGATTGTCTTCGGGCACCTTTTCGGCGAGCGTTTTGCCCGCATCCTGCATGCGCTCGAATTCCGCGATCAGTTTTTTCGCGGTCGCGGGAGAAAACTTTCCGGAAGCGTCGAACTCTTTCGCGGCTTCGTCGACGACGGGCTTGAATTCGACGGATTCCTCGCGGCGATAGCCGTGCCCGTTCGGTCCTTGGTCGGAGCTGTGGTCGGCAAGCGTCTGCATCGCCTCGGCGTATTCCGGGAACAGGCGGCGAATGCCGGCTTTCCAGGAAGTTTCGGAGTCGAACGCGTCGATGTTCCAGCAGTAGTCGCCGACGCCGAAAAGCGCGATCTTCGAGGCTTCGGGCTTGTCCATCGGGTTGGAGACGAAGCCGGAATATTTGCCCTTGTTTTCCTTCGCCAAGCCGTAAGTCCGGCCGAGCAGCAACGCCGTCGAGCAATAATCGACGACGGGCCAATTCCACCAGATGTAGGCTTTGCGCCCGATGCGTTTGTTGATCCAGTCCTGCCCTTCCGCCGTGATGTCGTGGCAGACGGAATTTCCCGTCCACATCACGTTGACGGATTTGTCGAGCTTTTGTCCGAGAATGTCGAGGTAGTTCCCGCTCGTCCAGGCGCGGTTGTATTGATGCGGGCAAAGCACGAGCGGTGCGCAATCGCCTTTTTTGTTGAGCCAGGCGACGGCGCGATTGCAGGCCTCCGCGTGGAACTCGGCGTCGGAGTCGCCGAAGTCGTCGAAGAAAATCGCGAACGCGCGGACGCCGAGCTTGTGCATGCTTTCGAATTTCTCTTCCATGCGGCGATATTCGGCTTCACGATCGTTTTTGTTGAAGCTGGCGCCGAGGTGAATCGCCCAAATGAAATCGACGCAGTTTTCCCGGGCGACGTCCGCGAGCTCCTTGAGCCGCTTCGCTTCTTCCGCCGGATAGGGATCGCGCCAGCGGTTTTTGTGATACGGATCGTCTTTCGGGCCGTAGATGTAGGCGTTCATCTTGTATTTCCCGTAGAAACGGATTTGGCTCAGACGCGCCTCGTGCGTCCAAACGCGGCCGTAGAACCCTTCGACGCTCCCGCGGTAGGGGACGTCGGGCCAGTCCGCGATTTCGCAGACGGCGATTTTTCCGTCCGTCTCGATCATGCGCGCCAACGTCTGCGCGGCGTAAAAAACTCCGGCGTCGTCCTTGGCGAAAATTTCGATTTTCGCGGGAGCGACTTTCAGAAAATACGCGCCGGGAACGTCTTCGATTTTATTTTTTCTGAAAACGGCGGCGATTTTTCCGTCGTCCGTTTCGACGACGACGGGCACCGTTCCCGCCGCCTTCACGCGCGCGGTTTTCAGCGCGTCCCGCAACGCGCCTTTCACGGCGGCGTTTTTCGCGTAAGAGGCGGGAGCGAGCTTCGCGGCGTCGACCATCGCGTTCCCCTGCCTTTTCACGGCTTGGGGCTTCGGATAGACGTCTTCTTCCGGTGTTCCCGCGAAAGCGCAGGGCACGGCGGAGAGCAAAGAGAATACGGCGATGCGGAGGGCGTTGTTTCTGAGGGGATTCATACGGAGCGCCACAATACAAACGGCGGCATTCTCCCGCAAGAAATTTCTCGAAGCCGCAAAGGTTTCGGGAGCGCGCAAAAAAAAAAAGGATTGTCAATGCCTCCGCAAAACTCAAAATGTATGGTTTTGAAACAACACTAACAACGCCACACACCATGTTCAAGAAAACCAAAATCGCTCTCCTCGCGGCTGCGGTCGCCGCCGTTTCCGTGCTTTCGGGCTGCTACGCCGGCAATCCGAACAATCCGGATCAGAACTTCGCCGCACTCAAGCGCTTCAACAAGTGGAACAATTCCTGGCAGCTCGCGGACTCGCAGGAAGCCAACAAGTGGATCAACGCCGTTCTCGGCTTCTTCCCGGGCTTCATCGCCTACGGCTTCTGCGCGCTCGGCGACGTGCTCATCTTCAATTCGATGGGCTTCTGGACCGGAGACAACCCGTTCGCCTCGACGATCGTCACGGACGAAAACGGCGTGGAATATCAGTTCGCGCGGAACGAAAACACGCTCACGATCACGAATCTCTCGACGAATCAGGTCGCGGAATTCGGTCTGAACGAAGACGGCACGGCGTTCATGCTCGCCGCGAAATAATCTCCTCCGTTTCGCCTTTTTTCAAAGCGTTCCCGTCGGGCATTTCCCCGCGGGAACGCTTTTTTTTCACGGGAACGCGCGCAGCCCACCATAGCCGACTGCGTCGACAACAAGATTTTTATAATAAATCTCGATTTTCAGTGGCAAAATTGCGGCAAACCGCAGGGCAAAATCCGGTGTTTCTCCGCATCGTCGCGCAACGTTCCGCATCATGCGGAAAACGCAGCAATCCCGCATAAACAAAAGAATCGGGCGCTGAGCCCGATTCTTATGCGGATTTCCCGAAATGGTGCGGCTGGAGGGAGTCGAACCCTCGTCTCAACCTTGGGAAGGTCACATAATAGCCGTTATACGACAGCCGCGAAAAAACGGAAGAGAAGATACCTTTTCGGGTGCCGTCGCGCAACTCCTTTTTTTTGAAAAAATGCGCGCGGAAAAATCACGCCGGCGTTCCCGCCGTGACGGGCAACAGCCAAACGATGACGTTGTAAATGCAGTAGCCGAGGAACATCGACACGGGAAGCGTCAGCACCCACGCCCAAAGAATGCGCGTGATGGTAGAGAAATTCACGCGACTGGCGTCTTTCGCCACGCCCACGCCCATGATGGACGTGGAAACGACGTGCGTCGTGGACACGGGCATGCCGAGCTGCGACGTTCCGATGAGAATCGACGCCGAAGTCAGCTCCGCGGCGAATCCGTGCACGGGGAGCAGCTTGACCATTTTATGCCCCATCGTGCGAATGATGCGGTAGCCGCCGCCCGCCGTTCCCGCCGCCATGACGAGCGCACACATGACTTTCACCCAAACGGGGACGTCCGATCCTTCCGGAATCTGGAGAAAACTCAGCCAGGACGGGTTGCTGTCGAACGCTCCGGACGCCGTTCCCGCGACGAGCGCGAGCGTGATGATGCCCATCGTTTTCTGCGCGTCGGACGTGCCGTGCGCGAAACCCATTCCCGCCGCCGAAAAAATCTGGCATTTGCTGAAAATGAACTGCACCATCGCCGGCTTCGTTTTCCGCAGAATGATGAAAAACAGCGTCATCACGACCATGCCGAGCACGAAGCCGAGGACCGGCGAAAGCAGCATCGGCATGACGAGCTTCGGCCAAAGCCCTTTCGTCCCGCCTTCGATGGACCAGTAAAGCACGCTCCAGTCTATTTCCCCGGGAACATACCCCGCGGGGAGCGCATGCCCGGCCGCGGCGGCAGCTTCCGTGAAATTCGCCTCCGTCGTTTTGGCGAGAGCGCTCCCGCAGAGCGAGCCGATCAGCGTGTGCGAAGAGCTGGACGGAATCCCGAACCACCACGTGATCAGGTTCCACGTGATGCCCGACATCAGCGCGGCGGAAATGACGTGCATGTTGATCGCCACGGCGTCCACCAGCCCCTCGGAAATCGTCTTCGCGACGGCCGTGCCCCAAAGCGCGCCGAGAAGGTTCATCGCCGCGGCGAGCATGATGGCCGGCCGCGGCATCAGCGCGCGCGTGGAAATGGACGTGGCAATCGCGTTCGCCGAATCGTGAAACCCGTTGATGTATTCGAACACCAGCGCGGCGAACAGGACGATGAGAAAAATAATCATGCCGAAGAATCGTTCCCGCGTTCAGCGTCAAGAATACTTCAAAGCCACTTGGAAAACGACTTTCGCCGCGTCGCGGCAATGGTCGATCGTATCCTCAAGAAGCTCGTACATGTCTTTGAGAATAATGACTTCCTTCGCGGAAACGTTCCCGTGGTAAAGATCCCGCAAGAGGCCGACCATCAGCCGATCCGCGTCGCCCTCGATCGTCTGAACGAGCTCATAATCGTCCTGAATGCGCTCCACCTCCTTGATCGCGCGCAGCGTTCCCGTCATGCGGACGACGATTTCCGTGGCGCGCGTGAGCATGGAAATCTGCTTTTGGACGATGTCGGATGTGAACTGTTCCGGACAAATGGAAAGGCGTTCGCCGATTTTGTACGTGCCTTTCGGTACTTTGTAGAGCGCGTTCGCGAGCGCCTCGATGTCTTCCCGCTCAATGGGCGTGGAAAAAGTCGTGCACAGATATTCCGAAATCACCAGAACAAGCTTCTTTTCCTTTCTCCGGGAAAAATTCAGCTCCTCGAGCGTTTTTTCGAAGCCTTCGCTCCCGCCGACTTCCTTGTAAAG
>DVOG01000129.1 GCA_018713755.1 Candidatus Spyradosoma merdigallinarum
GCTCCGCATGATTGAATTTCTCCGAACGGAATTCCCGGACGACTTCGGGAAAATCCGCTTCGGCGCGGAAACGCCGGACGAAATCGGCTTCGGCGTGAAGCCCGTCTCCCGCGCGGGAACGCGCCGCCTCGTCCGCGCGGCGATCGAATACGCCGTCGCGCAGGGCCGAAAGTCCGTGACGCTCGTCCACAAAGGCAACATCATGAAGTTCACCGAAGGCGCGTTCCGCGACTGGGGCTACGCCGTCGCGAAGGAAGAGTTCGGCGCGGAAGAAATCGGCGCCGGACCGCGCGTCGAAATCCCGGCGGGGAAGCGCGGCGCGGGGCTCGTCGTCAAGGACTGCATCTGCGACGCGTTTCTGCAGGAAATCCTGTTGCACCCGCAGGATTTTGACGTGATCGCGACGCTGAACCTGAACGGCGACTACGTCTCCGACGCGCTCGCGGCGCAGGTCGGCGGGATCGGCATCGCGCCCGGCGGGAACATCAACCCGAAAACCGGGCACGCGATTTTCGAAGCGACGCACGGCACGGCGCCCGCTCTCGCGGGAAAAGACGCCGCGAACCCGTCCTCGCTGCTGCTTTCCGGAGAAATGATGCTGCGGCATCTCGGCTGGAACGAGGCGGCGGATCTCGTCGTCCGCGGCGTCGAAGGCGCCATCGCGGCGAAGACGGTGACGGCGGACCTCGCGGGAACGATGTCCGGCGCCGTCGCGCTGAAATGCTCGGAGTTCGCCGACGCCGTCATCGGGAAAATGTCCGCGTGAACGCCGGGGGGGGGCAACGCGTTCCCGCCGCGAAAAATCCGGCTTGCTTTTTTCCCCCGCCGAAATATCTTTTTAAGCCAGTCTTACACGACACAAACACAAACCAAACGAAAGATGAAAAAGATTATCACTGCTCTTGCGGTCGCCGCGTTCGGCGTTTCCGCGTTCGCACAGGAAGCGTCCGTCCCGGCTCCGGAACGGAATTTCGTCGTCGGGGCGAAGTTCGATTTCGAAAGCCGCTATGTGACGCAAGGTAAGCGCCGCGTCAACGAAAACACGCAGACGACGATTTCGTTCAAGTATTTCGTTCCGCAGACGTCGGACATCGGCATCACGCCGTATGCCGACTTCCTCTGGATGTCCCCGACGGACAATCAGCGCAACGGTCACGATCTGTCCAACGAAGGCTCGCTGACGCTCGGCTCCGAAATCGCCGTCGGCGACGTCGCGACGATCGACTTCGGCTACAAATACACGGGCTGGAACGACCGCGCAAGCGCGGCCGCCATGAACCGCGCCTACATCAACCGTTCCAACGAAATCTTCGTCGGCGTCAACAAGACGCTCTCGCTCATCGACGGGAACGAATACGGCGACATCGACGCGCTCGCCTACGTCCGCTACAACTTCAACACGGAAGAGCTTTCCTATGAGCTCGGTCTCGAAAAGACCTTCTCCTGGGAAGAAGTCGGTCTGCGTCTCGCCGCCGTTTACGGCTACGTCGACGCCAACGACGCCAACGGCGACCAGGGCGGCGGAAACATCCACAACGACTACGGTTACATCGCCGTTTCCGCGGATCTTTCTTACCAGATCAACAGCGGGACGGACGTCGGCGTCGGCGTGCGCTACGCCTACAACAACGACGGCGACGACAGCGCCTTCACGTCCGACAACAACGACGACAATCTCTGGTGGGGCGCGTGGATCCGCTTCCGCTATTGAGAAAGCCGCGTTCCGAGAAAAGTTTTTCTCGCAGAAAAAAAGCGTTCCCGTCCGCGGGAACGCTTTTTTCGCGCCCGGCGCGCCCGCGGGAACCGTTCGGCACGAAAAATGCATTTGGAAACGGCATCCGTTTATTTTACATTTCAGCCTTTTACGAACATGAGACATTCGCATTCCAAGAAAGACGTTCCCGCGAAAGAACAGCCCTCGCCGGCGGACTCCGGCGAAGCGGCGAAGGAAACGCCCGCCGAAACGGCGGCGGAGCAAACCGCGGCGGAACAGGCGGGAGAAACGGCGTATTGCCCGGAATCGGAGGGCGCGGATTCCGCCTGCTCACGCGACGCCGCCGCGGAAGAAAACGCAGTTCCCGCCCCCGAAGAAGATCCCGTCGCGGCGAAGCTCGCGGACGATCTCGCCAAAGCGCAGGCGGAGCTGCTCAAAACTAAGGAAGCCTACTTGCGCTCCGTGGCGGAATTCGACAACTACCGCCGCCGCAACAACGAAGAAAAGCCCAAGCTCGCGAACTACGCCAAGGGCGACCTCGCGAAAGACCTTTTCCCCGTGCTCGACAATTTCAAGCTCGGACTCGAAGCCGCGGAAAAACAGCACCCGGAGGCGAAATCCATCACGGAAGGCTTCGCGATGATCGCCGCGCAAATCAAAAACGCGCTCGCCCAGCACAACATCGTCGAAATCAATCCGCTCGGCGAACCCTTCGACCCGAACGAGCAGGAATCGCTCACGAGCCAGCCTTCGGACGACGTTCCCGAAGACCACGTGCTCTTCGTGCACCGCGTCGGCTACAAAATCGGCGACCGTCTGCTGCGCCCCGCAAGCGTCGTGATTTCCGCAGGACGGAAATAATTTTTTCTCAACATGGCTGAAGATTTTTACAAGCTTCTCGGCGTCGAAAAAACCGCAAGCGTCGAGGAAATCAAGAAAGCCTACCGCAAGCAGGCGATGAAGTACCACCCGGACCGCAATCCGGGGAACAAGGAAGCGGAAGAGATGTTCAAAAAAGTCTCCAACGCCTACGAGGTGCTTTCCGACCCGAAAAAGCGCGCGACCTACGACCAGTTCGGCGCCGCCGCCTTCGAAAACGGCGGCATGGGCGGCCCCGGCGGCATGGCGGGCGGCTTCCGCGACGCCAGCGACGTCTTCCGCGAATTTTTCGGCGGCAGAGGCGGCGGCATTTTCGAAAGCTTCTTCGGCGGCGGCCATGCGGACGAGGAAGAAGACCGCCGCGGGAACGACCTGCGCTTCGACCTGGAAATTTCTCTCGAAGAGGCCGCATCCGGCGTCGAAAAAACCATCAAATACCGCCGCCACGTGCAATGCCCGACCTGTCACGGCTCGGGAGCGGAACCCGGCACGAAGCGCAAAACCTGCCCGACCTGCAAAGGCCGCGGGCAAGTCACGTCCTCGAACGGATTTTTCCGGATGAGCCGCCCGTGTCCGACCTGCCGCGGGAGCGGCTCCGTCGTCGAAAAACCTTGCCGCAACTGCGGCGGGAGCGGCGTCGTGCTCGAAACGCGCTCGCTGACGAAGCGCATTCCCGCGGGCGTTTCCACGGGAACGCGTCTGCGCTCCGCCGGCGACGGCGAGGCGGGCGAATTCGGCGGCGAATACGGCGATCTCTACCTCGTCATCCACGTCAAGCCGCACGACCTTTTCGAACGCGACGGCGACGACCTTTTCTGCACGATTCCGATAAAATTCACGCTCGCGGCTCTCGGCGGCACGCTCGAAGTGCCGACGCTCACGGGGCGCGCCGAGCTGAAAATTCCTGCGGGAACGCAAAACGGGACGACGTTCCGCCTGCGCGGCATGGGCATGCCTTCGCTGCGCGGGAACGCCAAGGGCGACCAGTATGTGCGCATCGAAATCGACGTGCCGAAAAACCTTTCCGCCGATCAGAAGGAGCGCCTCGCCGCGTTCGCCGAATCCTGCGGCGACAAGGAAAAGCCCGTTTCCGAATCCTGGATGGAACGCTTCAAGAACTTCTTCAAGTAAGAGGAAACGTTCCGAAACCCGATGAAAAATCCCCGCCGGAGAATCGGCGGGGATTTTTCGCATCGCGAATTTTCCCGGAATTTCATTTATATCGGGCGTTTGCTTACCACTTTGCTTACCATTTTGCTTACCACTCATTTTGCACAAAAACGCACAAAAACGCAACTTTTTGCGACAGAGTCTAAAATCCCGAAATGGCCCGAGAGCCGCATAAACACTAAGAGACCCGCATTTCTGCGGGCCTCTTCGAATGGCGGGATGGACGGGACTCGAACCCGCGACCTCCTGCGTGACAGGCAGGCGTTCTAACCAGCTGAACTACCACCCCGTTGGTGATAAGTTTGAGCCGATATTCAATGGTTTTTCCCGCGCGGCGTCAAGCGCAAAAAACGGTTTTCTTTCCCGGGAGAAAATTTTGCGTTGCGCCGTCCGCGTTCCCGCGCGCCGCGTTTTTTTTTTTTCGACGCAATGAAGCGGGTTTGCGGGGCGTTCCCGCGAGAACGCGCTTTTTGCGCTTTCCACTGCCGCGACGGAAGAATATAAATTTGGAATAATTCCTTTTTTCTTATGGCAACGGCAATCGAAGCAATCAGGGAAAATCAGAAGACCGCGTGGGAAGGTTTTGTTCCCGGCGAATGGACGAAGAGCGTGAACACGCGCGACTTCATTCAGAAAAACTACACGCCTTATGAAGGCGACGAGAAATTTCTCCGCGGCGTTTCCGCGAAAACGAAGAAGCTTTGGGAAAAGCTTTCCGTGCTGCTCAAGAAAGAGACGGAAAAAGGCGTGCTCGACGCGGACGAGGAAGTCGTCTCCTCCATCACGTCGCACGCGCCCGGCTACATCGACCGCGAACTGGAGGTCATCGTCGGGCTGCAGACGGACGCGCCGCTCAAGCGCGCGCTGATGCCCTACGGCGGGCTGCGCATGGCGAAGCAGGCGCTTGAAAGCTACGGCTTTTCGCTGGATCCGAAGACGGAGGAAATTTTCAAAAAGCACCGCAAGACGCACAACGAAGGCGTGTTCGACGTTTATTCGAGCGACATCCGCAAGGCGCGCTCGGCGCACATCATCACGGGGCTTCCCGACGCCTACGGCCGCGGGCGCATCATCGGGGACTACCGCCGCGTCGCGCTTTACGGGATCGATTTTCTCGCCGCCGAACGCCAGCGGGAACACGACGAATACCACGCGGACACGCTCGTCGAAGACGTGATTCGCCTGCGCGAAGAAATGGCCGAGCAGATCCGCGCGCTCAACGAGCTCAAGGCGATGGGCGAAAGCTACGGCTGCGAGCTCGGCCGCCCCGCGCGCAACTCCCGCGAAGCCGTGCAATGGACTTACCTCGCCTACCTCGCCGCCGTCAAGGAACAGAACGGCGCGGCGATGTCGCTCGGCCGCGTTTCGACCTTCCTCGACATTTATTTCGAACGCGACCTGCGCGCGGGAACGGTCACGGAAGACGAGCTCCAGGAAATGATCGACCAGTTCGTGATGAAGCTGCGCATCGTCCGCTTCATCCGCACGCCGGAATACAACGCGCTGTTTTCCGGCGACCCGACCTGGGTCACCGAATCCATCGGCGGCATGGGCGAGGACGGACGCACGCTCGTCACGAAAAATTCCTACCGCATGCTCCACACGCTCTACAATCTCGGTCCCGCGCCGGAGCCGAATCTCACCGTGCTCTGGTCGAAAAACCTGCCGGACAATTTCAAGAAATTCTGTTCCCGCGTCTCCGTCGAAACCTCTTCCATTCAGTATGAAAACGACGATCTGATGCGCCCGCACTGGGGCGACGACTACGGGATCGCCTGTTGCGTCTCCGCCATGCGCATCGGCAAGCAGATGCAGTTCTTCGGCGCGCGCGCCAATCTCGCCAAAGCCCTCCTTTACGCGCTCAACGGCGGCCGCGACGAAGTTTCCGGCAAGCAGGTCGCGCCCGAATCGCCCGTTTACGAAAAGGACGTGCTCGACTACGACGAAGTCATGGCGCGCTTCGACAAAATGCAGGACTGGCTCGCGAAAACCTACGTCAACGCCCTGAACTGCATCCACTACATGCACGACAAATACTGCTACGAACGCATCGAAATGGCGCTGCACGACGTGGAAATCCTCCGCACCATGGCATGCGGGATCGCCGGACTCTCCGTCGCCGCCGACTCGCTTTCCGCCATCAAATACGCCAAGGTGAAGCCGATCCGCAACGCCGACGGGCTCATCGTCGATTTCGAAACGGAAGGCGAATTCCCCTGCTACGGGAACAACGATCCGCGCGTCGACGACATCGCCGTCGCCCTCGTCTCCGACTTCATGGAGAAAATCCGCCGTTGCCCGACCTACCGCAACGCCCTGCCCACGCAGTCCGTGCTCACCATCACCTCCAACGTCGTCTACGGCAAAAAAACCGGGAATACGCCCGACGGACGCCGCGCGGGTGCGCCGTTTGCCCCCGGAGCCAACCCGATGCACGGCCGCGACAAAAAAGGCGCCGTCGCGTCCATGATGTCCGTCGCGAAACTGCCTTACGACGATTCGCTTGACGGCATTTCCTATACCTTCTCGATGATTCCGGGAGCGCTGGGAAAAGACCTCGCCGAACGCGAAACCAAGCTCGCGAGCCTGCTCGACGGCTACTTCGCCGCGAACCCGGACAAAGGCGCGCACCACATCAACGTGAACATCTTCAACCGCGAAACGCTGCTCGACGCCATGGATCACCCGGAAAAATATCCGCAGCTCACCGTTCGCGTCTCGGGCTACGCCGTCAACTTCATCAAGCTGACGCGGGAACAGCAGCTTGACGTCGTTTCGCGCACCTTCCACGAACACGCCTGAAAAACGGCCCGCGTCGGCGGCTTC
>DVOG01000130.1 GCA_018713755.1 Candidatus Spyradosoma merdigallinarum
TGTCGACCGCGTCCGTCGCGCGCGCGCTCCTGCGCGTGTAGCGGATGCCGTCGTAACGCGCGAGGTTGGACGAGGCTTCCGCCATCGCGATGACGTAATACGTCGGGATCGCCAAATCGACGGACGGCAGGGAAATTTCGCGGATTTCGCAGCCCTGCGCCTCGAACCACGCGGCGGCTTTTTTCACGGCCTCGTCGATTTCGGAATCCCCGCCGAAAAATTCCTTCGGCAGGCCGATTTTCCATTTTTTCGCGGGAGCGGAAAGCTGCGGGAACGCCGTCGTGCGCGCGCCGGGAAGCGCGGTGGAGTCGAGCGCGTCCGGCGAGGCGATGACGTCAAGCAGTGCGGCGGCGTCGGCGACGCTGCGCGTCATCGGTCCGATTTGCTCCAGCGACGAGGCGAACGCCGCCGTGCCGTAGCGGGAAACCGTGCCGTAAGTCGGCTTGAAGCCCACGGCGCCGCAGAAGCTCGCCGGCTGACGGATGGATCCGCCCGTGTCCGTCCCGAGCGCGAGCGGCGTCAGGCCCGCGGCGACGGCGGCGGCGCTCCCGCCGGAAGATCCGCCGGGAACGCAGTCCGCGTTCCACGGATTCGCCGTTTTCGCGAAAGCGGAATTTTCCGTCGAAGAGCCCATCGCGAACTCGTCCATGTTGAGTCGGCCGAAAATCGTCGCTCCCGCTTTTTTCAGATTCTCGATGACGGTCGCGTCGTAGGGCGAAACGAAATTTTCGAGAATCTTCGACGCGCAGGACAGTGGCTGGCCGTTCACGGCGATATTGTCCTTGACGGCGACGGGAACGCCGTCGAGCGGGCCGCGCGTCGTTCCCGCGGCGCGGCGCGCGTCGGCGGCGTCCGCCTGCGCGAGCGCGTCGTCTTCGTCGACGGAGAGAAACGCGCGCAGTTTCCCGTCGATCTTGCGGATGCGGTCGAGCTGCGCCTGCATCAGTTCCCGCGCGGAAATTTTTTTCTCCGCGAGCATCGCGGAAAGTTCGAGCGCGGTTTTGAAATTTAGGTCGTCCATGCCGTAAAATTCGTGTTTCGGGAAGGGTGATCAGTTTTCGTCGTCGACGACGCGCGGGACGACGATTTGGTCGTCGCGCGCGGCGGGAGCGTTGCGCAGCAGCGCTTCGACGGGGAGCGTTTCCGCGGGAACGTCTTCGCGGAGGATGTTGTAGACCGGGAACGCGTGCGCGCAGGGTTCGAGCTCGGAGACGTCGACGGATTTGATCTTGTCGAAAAATTCGAGAATCGTGCGGAAATCTCCGGCGAATTTTTCTTTTTCCGCGTCGGAAATTTCAATGCGGGCGAGCGCGGCGATGCGGTCGATGTCGATGGCGGAAGATGCGGACATTTTTTTTTGTTGTTAAAGATTTATTTCAGTTTGAAGACGAGTTCGACGTAGACCGTGGTGTCGAGGTTTTCGTTCCCGACGGCGACGATGCTGTTGTAGGTGTTGGAAATGCCGGTTTTGATCGCGACGAGATCTTCGTAGTAAATCGTCTGCAGGTAGGTTTCGTGCGTGATTTTGTAGTTTTCCTGCGGGTCTTCGAGCGCGGGAGAATACGTGAACGCGGTGACGACTTTCCCGAAGGGCAGGCGGATTTCGTTGTCGAAGCCGATTTCCGCCGCGAGCGTGGAAACGTCGTCGACGCCGGCGTCTTCTTCGTAAGCTTCGTAGCGGAACGCGCCGCCGAGCCGGACGTCGAACGTGTCCCAGTCGTTTTCCAGCACGCGGTAGCCGAGGCCGAGCGAAGTCGTGGAAAAGAAGTTCTGCTTCGCGATGCGGTCGTAGCCGTTATCGGTTTTCGCGTACCAGAGCACGGGCGAATATTTCGAGTCGTTGTAGTTCGCGCCGATGTGGAAATTGTCTTCGGAGGCCGTGTCTTCCACTTCCGCGTAGCGCAGATAGGAAAACATCTGAAGCTTGTCGAACTCGCCGACGTTCACGGCGTCGAAGCCGAAGCGCCCGTTGAAGGATTCCGTCGTTCCCGTCGTGACGTTCAGACCTGCGGTGCAGGAAAATTCCCAATGTCGCTCCTTCTTTTCGACGCGCAGATCGGCGGGGCTGGGATCGCCGCGGCGCCACAGCCAGGAGATTTCCGGCGTTCCCGCGGAGGAAATGCCGTGATGCGGCGAGCTGATGGAAACCGTGTCGCCGAAACCCGGAAGCACCGTGCCGCTGAAGATCGCGTCCGTGTTCATCATCAGGAAAACCGGCTCGTCCGTCGCGAAATTTTCGATTTCGCTCATGCGGATTTCGATGTTGTTCGCGGAAAACGTCGGCGAAACCGTCATCAGCCCGTCGCGGATGTGGACGATTTTTCCCCGAATCAGCGACCCGTCGAGCAGGCGCACTTCGTCCGCCGAAGCGGGAAGCGTTCCCGCGAGCATCGCCGCAGCCGGAAAAATGGCGGGAATGGGAAATGGCAGGCGCATAAAAATAATCGACGACTCTAACGCATTCTTTCCGCGAGCGGAAGCGAAAACGTCGGATTTCCGCCGCGCGTTTCCGCCTCGTTCCCGCGCAAAAAAAAATCGCCGCGCGTTCCCGCCGCGCGGCGAAAATCCCGGTGGTTCCGCCGTCGCTTTTACGCGCGAGCTTCGCGGCGGAGTTCCCGCGCGCCGATGTCGCGGCGATAATGCATGCCGTCGAAATGGATTTGGGAAACGAGCGCGTAGGCGCGCTGCGCAGCTTCCGAAAGCGAAGCGCCCCGCGCCGTGACGCCGAGCACGCGTCCGCCCGCCGTGGCGATCGCGCCGTTGTCCTCGCGGACGGTGCCGCAGTGAATGACGCCCGTCTCCGGCGGAAGTCGCGTCGGCAGGGAAATGACGTCGCCCTTGCGCGGCGTTCCCGGATAACCTTCGGCGGCGAGAATGACGATGATGTCGAAGCCGTCGCGGAACTCGACCGTCGTCGGGTCGAGCGTTCCCGTCGCGCAGTCGTGCATGACGCTCACGGGATCGGTTTTCATGAGCGGGAGCAGCACTTGGCATTCCGGGTCGCCGAAGCGCACGTTGAATTCGACGACTTTCGGCCCGCCCGCCGTGATCATGATGCCGATGTAGAGCGTGCCGCGATAGCGGATGCCTTCGCTGAGCAGCCCTTTGAGCGTCGGCTCCACGATTTCGGAAACGACGCGCCGCGCGACCGACGGCGAGACGACGGACGCGGGAGCGTAGGCGCCCATTCCGCCGGTGTTCGGTCCCGTGTCGCCTTCGCCGACGCGCTTGTGATCTTGGCTCGGCGGGAGCATCACGTAGCGGTCTTCCGAGACCATCAGCATGATGGAGGCTTCCTCGCCTTCCATGAATTCTTCGATGAGAATCTCGTTCCCGCTCGCGCCGAAGCAGTGCGAATCGAGAATGTCGTAAACGGCGGTGCACGCCTGATCGAAGTCTTCGGCGACGACGACGCCTTTGCCCGACGCGAGTCCGTCCGCCTTGACGACGACGGGGAAATTCTGCGCGGCGAGGTATTCGACGGCTTCCTCCGACGAAGTGAAGCGCTTGCCGCGCGCGGTCGGAATGCCGTGACGCACGAGAAAATCCTTCGTGAAGCTCTTGCTGGCTTCAAGGCGCGCTCCCGCCTTGGTCGGCCCGTAGGCGAGGATGCCCGCCGCCTCGAGCTCGTCGACGGCGCCGGCGGCGAGCGGGACTTCCGGCCCGATGATCACGAAATTCGCGTCCAGTTTTTTCGCGAGCGCGACGATCGCCGCCGTGTCGGAAACGTTCAGAGGATAGCAGACGGCT
>DVOG01000131.1 GCA_018713755.1 Candidatus Spyradosoma merdigallinarum
CGCCGCGGGAACGCCAGCGCCCACGGCGCGCAGAAGACGAGCCACCCCGCCGCGCCCCACATCGCGAAATGCCCGAACATCGTGAGCAGCGCGTAGACCCGGCCTTCGCCGGAAAAATCGATGCTCAGCAGCCGAAAATAATTCAGCGAAATCAGCCCCGCGGCGACGGACGCCAGCAGGAAAAACCACGCGCCGCGCTTCAGAAGCGCCGCGCGGGAACGCTTCGGCGCGGCTGTCTGTTCCTTGTTCTCTTCCATGCGCACAGAGCTTAGCACGAAGCGCGGACGAACCGAAATCCAAAAATCCGAACGATCTCCCGGCGGAAACGCCGCGTTTTTTCCTTCGCCTTTCCGGCGGCGCGGCGTAGAATCGGCGCCCGCTTTTTTTCGGAACTCATGAAATTTCCGCAACACGCGCCGCGCTTTTTGTCGCTTTGGCTTTTCAGCGTTTTCTGCGTCATGCTTTTGCTGGCGCTGGGGAGACTGGCGTTATGGATCTTCGCCGCGGAAGCAGGCTTCCCGCCCGAAGAAACGGCGCGCGCGTGGAGCGTCGCCCTGCGCTTCGACATGATGGCGGCGGCGTATCTGTGCACGCCCGTGCTGCTGTGCTGGGGCGCGACGGCGGCGTTCCCGCGGCGGAGGCGCGCGCTGCTGAAGGCGGCGAGAATCGCGGCGCTGTGCGCGGGCGTTCTGGTCGTTTTGCTCGAAGTCGCCGACTTCGGTTTTTTCCTCGAATACGGCGACCAGTTCAACGTCTGGGTGCTCGGCATGGCCAACGACGACGCGCGCGCCGTGATCGGCACGATTCTCCGCGACTACGCGTGGGAGCGTTATCTGCTCGCGGCGGCGGCGGGAACGCTCGCGTGGACGCTATTCTTTCTTCCCGCAAGCCGGCGCGTCGTGAAAATCGCCGCGGCGCTCCCGCGCTCCCGCGGGATTTCGCTCGCGTTTTTCTTCGCCGCGCTCGCGTGCGCCGTCGTTTTCTACCGCGGAGGCGCGCACCGGCGGCCGCTCCGCCTGCGCGACGCCGCCGTCTGCGCCACGGAAAAACTCAACAACCTCGTGCTCAATCCCGTCTACGCGCTGAAGACCGCGCTCGTCGACCGGTGGAAAATTTCCAATCAGGGCGCCGCGCCGTATTTCGTCGGCGACGTTCCCGCGCAGGCGAAGCTGCTTTTCGGGAAAAAAGCGGAAAACGCGCAGACGATCAGCGAACTTTTCATGACGAAAAACGAGCGGCTGAATCCGGGAACGCCGCCGCCGAAGCGCGTTTTTCTCTTCGTCATGGAAAGCTACGACCGCTGGCCGATGCTCGAAAAATACGCCGGGCTCGGGCTGTGCGACGCGCTGCGCGCCTTGGAAAAAAACGGCGCTTCGTCGCCGAATTTCGTTTCCGGCGCGGACGGCACGATGCTCTCGCTTTCGGCGATTCTTTCGGGCATTCCCGACATCGAAGCCGCGCAGAATTACCGCCCCGGCGGAGAAAAGGCGTTCCCGACGGCGCTGGCGGAAATCTTCGGCCGTCTCGGATACAAGACGCGCTTCGCCTACTGCGGCTACGGCTTCTGGCAACACGTCGAGAACTACGCGCGGGAACAGGGCTTCGACGAAGTCGTGCTCGGCGGCGACGTTCCCGACTGCCCGAAAAAATACAAGGGCGAGTGGGGCGTGCCCGATCATTTCCTGTTTTCGCATCTTGAAAAACTCGCCGACGCAGACGGCGACGCTCCGGTCTTCACGCTCGTGCTGAGCGCGTCTTATCACCCGCCCTACGATCTCCCGCTGGAGGAATTCGGCTGCCCGCCGTTGCGCGTTTCCGCGGAACTCGAAAAAATTTTCGACGGGAAGACGCCGCTGAACACCTTCGCGCATTTCCGGTACGCCGACCGCGCGCTGGGAAAATTCGTCGCGGACGTTTCCCGCAAGCATCCGGACACGCTCTTCGCCGTGACGGGCGACCATTTTTCGCGGCGTTTTCCGAACGCGAATCCGACCGCGGCGGAGCGCACGCAGGTGCCGTTCGTGCTCGCGGGCAAAGGCGTTTCCGCGGGAACGGCGCTGCCTTTCGGCACGCACGCCGACATCGCGCCGACGCTGCTCTCTCTGTGCGCGCCGGAGGGCTTCGAATACATGACGTTCGGCGTCAGCCTCTTTTCCGAAAAAGCGCGGGAACGCCGCTGCGCTTACGGCGCGCGCGCCGTCGTTCACGAAGGCGGCCTCTTCATTTACGGAACGCCGCAGGAAAGCTGCGGCAAGAAAATACCGCCGGAAGAAGCCGAGGCGATGAAGGCGGAGACGGACGCGCTGCGCGCGCTCGCGTGGACGTATTTCGAAAAAGGCGACGCGCTGCGCCCGCCCGAAAAAGAAAAGAAGTGACGGGGCTTCCGCCGCCCCGCGCGGGAACGACGCGGAAACAAAAAAAGAGCGCCCGCGGAAACGGTCGCTCTTTTCATTTTCGCCGAAGAAAAACGGCGGCGGCTCAGATGCTCATCAGTTTTTCGAGCGCGCCGAGATAAAGGTCTCGGGAACGCGCCACGATGTCCGCGGGAAGCGCGGGAGCGGGCGGCTGCTTGTCCCAGTCGAGGCTTTCCAGGTAATCGCGCACGAACTGCTTGTCGAACGACGGCTGCGGCTTCCCCGGCGCGTAGCCTTCCTGCGGCCAGTAGCGCGAAGAGTCCGGCGTGAGCACTTCGTCGATGAGGAAAAGATTTCCCGCCGCGTCCGTGCCGAATTCGAACTTCGTGTCGGCGAGAATCAGCCCGGCGCGGTCCGCGACTTTCGTGCCGAGCGCGAAAAGCTCGAGCGTCGCCTTCTTGACCTTGGCGAAAGTTTCCGCGCCGAGGATTTCCTCGCAGCGCGCCTCGGTAATCGGTTCGTCGTGCCCCTGCGCGGCCTTGGTGGAAGGCGTGAAAATCGGCTCGGGCAATTTCTGGCTCTCGAGCATTCCCGCCGGGAGCGCGTGGTCGAGAATCGCCTGCGTCTTCTTGTATTCCTTCCAGCCCGATCCCGCGAGATAGCCGCGCACGACGGCCTCGATCGGCAACGGGTTGAGCTTGCGCACGAGCATCGAGCGCGCCGCGAGCTGCGGGAAATCCTTCAGCAGCTCCGCGACCGCGGCGTCGTGTTCGGGAACGAGATGCGTCGGCATCACTTCCGCCGCGCGCGCGAACCACCACAGGCTGATCTGCGTCAGCAGCACGCCCTTGCCGGGAACGCCGTTGGGCATGATCGCGTCGAACGCGGAAATGCGGTCGGTCGCGACGATGAGCAGCCGGTCGCCGAGGTCGAAAATTTCGCGCACTTTTCCGGATGCGATTTTTTTGAAAGGCAGGCCTTCGACGGTCATGAGAGCGTCCGAAGGCAGGCTGCCGCGGATTTCTGCGATGGTCATCATGTTCTTGCGGAAAAAAGAAACGAAGCGGATTTTTTAAGGATTCGGCGGCGGGAACGCAAAACGTTTTTTCGCGGGAACGCCGCGCGCGGAAAAAAATTTCGTCTTTACAAAAAATGCGGTTTCCGTAATCTTTTTCGCAACGAAATTCACCCCCAGCAAGCAGAAACACGTTTATGAAATACCTTAAGCTCGCAGTTCTCTCCTCGGTCATCGCCGCGGCGGCAGGCCTTTCCGGCTGCGCCGGACACGACACGTCCTACAAAGGCCCCGGAGTTTCCAACGAACCCTCTCACAACCTGCTCGGCGTCATCACCACGTATCCGAGCTCCTACCGTTTCGTGAACGACACGGAATCGCTCGTCATCCGCACGGAAGACCTTTGGTGCCGCCGCGATTTCTCCGGCGACAACGTTTCGCTCTTCTGGGGGCTGATCAACATCTGCGACTATTGAGCCCGCGCCCTCGCGCGTTCCCGCGGCTAAAACGGTCCACCCTTTCCTTCAATTGTTGTTGCCGGCTCCGGAGTTTTTCTCCGGAGCTTTTTCTTTGAAAAAAAAACATGCCCGCCGAAAATTCCTGCAACGTCGCCCGCTTCCTGCGGGAATCCGCCGAACGCGTTCCCGACAACTGCGCCGTGCGCTTCCCGACGGGGCGCGGGAACGCGCCGCGCGCGCTGACCTTCGCGCAGCTCGACCGGTTCACGGCGGGAACGGCGGCGCTTTTCCGCGCTCGCGGCATCCGCGCGGGAACGCGCACGCTGCTGATGGCGCGTCCGGGCGCGGAGCTGATTTTGTGCGCCTTCGCGCTCTTCCGCATCGGCGCCGTTCCCGTCGCGATCGATCCGGGCATGGGGCTGAAAAGTTTCCTGCGCTGCGTGAAGAAAACCGCGCCGGAAGCGCTCGTCGGCATCCCGCTCGCGCTCGCCGCGCGGCGCGTCTTTTTCCGGAAATTCGCCTCGGTGAAAATCGCCGTCGCCGTCGGCACGCGCGCGTTTTTCCGCGCGGCGGAAAACTTTTCCCGCGACGAAAATCTCGACCTCGGCATCGCGCGCTCCGGCGCCGAAGACCTCGCCGCGATTCTTTTCACGAGCGGATCCACCGGCGCGCCCAAGGGCGTCTGCTACACGCACGGCATTTTCGACGCGCAGCGGGAAATCATCCGCGATTTTTACGGCATTCGCCCGGGAGAAATCGACCTGCCGCTGCTGCCGATTTTCGCCCTCTTCGATCCCGCGCTCGGCATGACGACGATCGCTCCGGAGATGAACCCGGCGAAACCCGCCTCGCTCGACCCGGAAAAAATCGTCCGCGCCATCCGCGAAAACAACGTCTCCGTCTCCTTCGGGTCGCCGATTCTTTGGCGGAAAATCGCGGAATACTGCGACGCGCGCGGCGAGACGCTCCCGTCCCTGCGCCGCGTGCTCTGCGCGGGAACGTCCGTGCCGCCCGCGCTGACGGCGCTGCTGAAAAAGACGCTGCCCAACGCGGAAATCCATTCGCCTTACGGCGCGACGGAAAACCTGCCCGTCTCCGACGTCACGGCGGACGAAGTGCTCGCGCGCACGGGAGCGCTCACCGACAGCGGCCGCGGAACCTGCACGGGAAAAATTCTTCCGCAGAACCGCGTCCGCATCATCCCGATCCGCGACGACGCCGTCGCCTCTTTCGCCGACGTTCCCGTTCTCGCCGAAAACTGCCCCGGCGAAATCTGCGTCTGCGGCCCCACGACGACGCGGGCATACTTCAACGACGCTCCCGCGACGCGCGCGGCGAAAATCGCCGATCCCGCGGACGGCTCGCTTTGGCACCGCATGGGCGACGTCGGCTACATCGGCTCCGACGGCGAGCTGTGGTTTCTCGGCCGCAAGGCGGAGCGCGTCGAAACGCCCGCGGGAACGCTTTTCACGGAGGCCTGCGAACCGATTTTCAACACGCATCCGGACGTGTTCCGCTCGGCGCTGATCGGGCTCGGCGCGCGCGGGAACGAGACGCCCGCGATCGTCGTCGAACTGCGCGCGGGAACGCCGAAGCGCCGCCGCGCCGAGATTCCGGCGGAACTCCGCGCCCTCGCGCTGCGCTGCGGCGCGACGAAAGACATCCGCCGCTTTTTCGTGCATCCGGAAAAATTCCCGGTGGACGTCCGCCACAACGCGAAAATCCACCGCCTGACGCTGAAAAAATACTACGAAAAAAAGCTTTCCTCCAGCGGAAGTCTCGCGGCGGAAAGCTGAGAAAAAAAAGCGCGGGAACGCCGCGCGACAGGGCGTCGCCTCAAATGCCCGTTCCCGCCTCCGCGGGAACGCCGAGCTTTTCGAGCGCCGCGAAATCGATCTCCGGCGCGCGCCCGGAGGCTTCGCGCGAAAAGAGCTTTCCCGGCTCGACCAGCCCGTCGAAAAAGCCGCAGTTTTTCAGCCAAAAACGTTTCCCGTCGGGAGAAACGCCGCCGGCGTAATCGACGCGCATTTTCTTGTTCCCCGTTTCGTCGCAGGCGTAGAGGCAGGACGTGAGCTCGGTCCACTTGCCGTCCTTGCCGCGCGCCCACTGATTCGAGAAAACGGCGCGACGTTTCCGCCAACCGTGCTCCGGCGAAAAATTCTCAAGAAAAGAATACGGCCGCTTCACCCACGTCTGCGTCTGCGGACGGACGAACGAGGCGATCAGCCGCCACGCGCCTTCTTCCGGCGCGAAGAAATAGCCTGTGTATTCCGAGTTTCCGCCTTCGAGCGGGCGAACGCGCACGAGAAATTTATAGACCGTCCCCGCGCGCCACGGATAGCGCAGAAAGCTCTGCCCGCCGGCGCCCTCGTTCCCGAATTCGCCGATGCGCACGCCCTCGCCCTTCCGCACGGGAACGACGCGGCTTCCCGCGGGAACGGACTTCGGGTCGTCCGTGTCGAACGGGCTCCACACGGAAAAAAGCACGCGTCGCTCCGTCGGAGAATTGACCTGCATCCCGAAATAGCCTTCCGCGAAGCCGCATGCCATCGCGTAAGTGCCCAAGGCGTCCTCGCCCTCGGGAACGAACGCCTCGTTGTAAAAATATTCGACGTCGCAGTCCTGCGGCACGACGTAGCCGATGTTCACGGAAGCGCCGCGGCGCCCCCAGTAAGGCTCGAAATCGCGGACGAAATTCGTGCCCCCCTCGACGCCGTCAAGCCGCAGCTCGGAAATTTCCGCCTCGCCGCCGCCCGTCGCGCGGATTTCCGCGCGCTGATAACCGGCTTTCGAAAAATCCGCTTTCCCGAGCGGATACGTCCTGTAATCCTCGCCGTCGACGCGCACGCGGAATTTTTCGTTCCCGCAGAGAACTTCGAGCACGGCGTTCCCGCGCGCCTTCAGCGAAAGCAGCACGTCTTTCTGCGGTTTTTCGAGCGAGAAAAAGACGCCGGAGACTGCCGTCGTGCCTCCCCGGACGCCAAGCCCCGCGTTCGAAACTTTCGCCCCCTCGCCGGAAAGCACGTAAGCGTTCCCGCCCATGCCCACGGAAACGGTCTCGCCGACCGCGGCGGAAGCGGTCAGCCACGCGACCGCGAACGCCGCAGGAAGCGCGAATAAAACTTTTCTGAAAATGCTGTTCATGACGGAAACTCCGAAAACGTGTAACAGATTAAAAGCGGCGGCAAGTCCGAAATTTTTCTGGAAATATTTCTCCGCGAAAAAAAACGCAGAGGCGGCACAATCCGCCGGAGGCTTCCCGCCCGCGCGGGATGCTTGTGCCGGCCTCCGGCGCCCGCTCCCGCGACATGCGCGAAAAAAACGTTCCCGCAGGATTTCCCCGCGGGAACGTTTTTTTTTCAGGAAGCTTTCGCGCTTCGTCTTATTTGCGGCGGCGGCGCGAGGCGACGAGCGCGAGCGCGCCCAGACCCGCGAGCAGACCGAACGCCGACGGTTCCGGAATCGCGGCGGCATTGATCGCGAACGCGTCTTCTTGGGTCAACGCGGAATCGAACACATAAGCGTTGTCGACGTAGGCGCTGTTCAGGTTCAGCGATTCAAACGTGCCGACGCCGTTCGACCATTTCAAATCGGTCGACGTTCCGTAGAGCTCGCTTTTGCTTCCGTCCGAGAACGTCAGCGTGACGTAGAGACTCGTCGAGGTCGTATCGTCGTGCGACAGCGTAAGCGCAATCGCCGTCAAATCGCCAAGCTTTTCAACGAGATTTCCGGTGGCGCCGGCATCCGCGAAATTGTTGGTCGCCGGCGTGCTTCCGTTCCCGGTCATCGGATAGCGAGCTTCGTTTCCAGTGGGCGTATCCAAATTGCCCCGCGAAACTCCGAAGAATCCGGTGTTGTTCAAAGCCGTCGCCAACGTAACGTAACGGTTATTCGAGTTGTCGACGTACGCCAGCGTCACGCGGGAGCCGTCGGATTCGGGCACGCCAAGAATGTCCTTCATCGCGGACGCGTCCAAATTCAGCGTGAACGAGAAATCGCCGCTGATGGTGGCCGTTCCGTCCGCCGTGATCGTGGTGCCGTCGGAAGAATAAACGGCATCCGAAAGCACGACCGCGTTCGCGAACGCCGTTCCTGCGGCGAGAAGCGCCGCGACTGTGATATATTTTTTCATGATGCTATTTGTATTGTCGGGAATAAAACGATGAGGGTTTCTCGGGAACGAAACCGCCGCCGCGTTCCCGCGGAAGCATGTCCCATTTCCTTGCCCCCGATTCTGACAAAAAAAAAAGTGCTCTGACAAGCACTTTCTCGCGCTTTTTTTTTGCGCCGCCGCAGCGCGCGCGTTCCCGTTTCCCGCGGGCGATTTTCTCCGGCGCGTTCTCGGCGTTGAAAAAAATCGCGGGAACGCCTATCTTTGCCCGCAGATTTTTTTTTGAAGATTATGACCGACGTTCCCGCCACAGAAGAAAAAGACGAATTCCGCGCCGCGTTCCCGCAGAGCCGCCGCATCTACGTTGAGGGCTCGCGCCCGGACATCCGCGTCCCGATGCGGGAAATCTCGCTTTCCCCGACGCGTTCCCGCGCGGGAAAAATTCTCCGCGAAAACGCGCCCGTGCGCGTCTACGACACGTCCGGACCGTGGGGCGACGCGGCGCTGCGCAACGACATCCGCAAGGGGCTTCCCGCAACGCGTCTGCCGTGGATTCTGGAGCGCGGCGACGTCGAAGCCGTTCCCGCGCGTCCCGCCGCGCCCGCGCCGCGGACGGGCTGCCGCGTCGAGGAATTCGACCGCGGGAACCGCGTCGTCTACCGCGCGAAGCCCGGCGCGCGCATCACGCAGATGGACTACGCGCGGCGCGGCATCATCACGCCGGAAATGGAATTCGTCGCGATTCGCGAAAACATGAAGCAGCAGGAAGCGCGCGAGGAAAACGGCGGGCTTTCTCCGCGCCAGCGCCTTTCGTTTTCCCACGCGGGGGAAAGCTTCGGCGCGTCGATCCCGCAGGAAATCACGCCGGAATTCGTGCGCGCGGAAATCGCCCGCGGACGCGCGATTCTTCCCGCGAACATCAACCACCCGGAAGCGGAGCCGATGATCATCGGGCGGAATTTTCTCGTCAAAATCAACACGAACATCGGGAACTCCGCCGTCGCCTCCGGCATCGAGGAGGAAGTGGAAAAAATGCGCTGGTCCTGCCTTTGGGGCGGCGACACGCTGATGGATCTTTCGACGGGGAAAAACATCCGCGCGACGCGGGAATGGATTCTGCGCAACTGCCCCGTTCCCGTGGGCACCGTGCCGATTTATCAGGCGCTCGAAAAAGTCGGCGGAAAAAGCGAGGAGCTCACGTGGGAAGTTTTCCGCGAAACGCTCATCGAACAGGCCGAGCAAGGCGTGGACTACTTCACGATTCACGCCTGCGTGAAAAAGGATTTCATCCCGCTCGCGGCGTCGCGCATGACGGGCATCGTCTCCCGCGGCGGATCGATCATGGCGAAATGGTGCAGTCGGCACAACGCGGAGAACTTTCTCTGGGAACACTGGGACGAAATCTGCGAAATCATGGCCGCCTACGACATCGGCGTGTCCATCGGCGACGGGCTGCGGCCCGGCTCCGTCGCCGACGCGAACGACGAAGCGCAGTTCGCCGAGCTCAAGGCGCAGGGCGAGCTGACGTTGCGCGCGTGGGAACACGGCGTGCAGGTGATGAACGAAGGACCGGGACACGTTCCCGCGCAGCTCATCCGCGTCAACATGGAAAACCAGCTTTCCTGGTGCCATGAAGCGCCGTTCTACACGCTCGGACCGCTCACGACCGACATCGCGCCCGGCTACGACCACATCACGAGCGCGATCGGCGCCGCGCTGATCGGCTGGCGCGGCTGCGCGATGCTCTGCTACGTCACGCCGAAAGAGCATCTCGGGCTGCCCAACCGCGAGGACGTCCGCGCCGGCGTCGTCGCCTACAAAATCGCGGCGCACGCGGCGGATTTGGCGAAAGGTCATCCCGCCGCGCAATACCGGGACAACGCGCTTTCCCGCGCGCGCTTCGAATTTCGCTGGGAAGACCAGTTCGCGCTGTCGCTCGACCCGGAGCACGCGCGACGCCTCCACGACGAAGCGCTCCCGCAGGACGCCGCGAAGCAGGCCGCCTTCTGCTCCATGTGCGGTCCGGATTTCTGCTCCATGCGGATTTCCTCCGAGCTGAACGCGGAAACGGACAAGGTCTGAGCTGAAATCTTCCCGCGTTCCCTCCGCGAGAAAAACGAATCCGCCCGCGCGCCCGTGAAAAATTTCCGCTTCGCCGCCTTTCTTTTCGCCGCCGCTTTCGCGCTGTGCGCCGCC
>DVOG01000132.1 GCA_018713755.1 Candidatus Spyradosoma merdigallinarum
AGCCTTCGTCTTCCTGCCAGACGTGGATGAGCGGGCAGGGAAAGGATTTCCGGAATTCCTCGATGAGGGCGCGCGTGGCTTCGCCGCTCCCGTCGTCGGCGACGACGGTTTCGTCCGGCAGGCGGGTTTGGCGCTTCACGCTTTCCAGGACGAGGCGCAGCGCTTCCGGCCAGTTGTAGGTCGAAATGAGCAAAGCGCAGGTCTCAGGTTCCGTCGCCATAAGACAGGGTGGGCAATTTTCGGGATTTCCGGCGGGAACGCAAGCGGAAAAGTCCGTTCCCGCCGCGCGTCGGAGCTTTACTTTCTGCGCGGTCGGGGATAATATTGCACCTTCACACTGCACTGATTTTCCTTTTCAGCAAATCAAATGAAAACCGTATTCGTTCCTCGTGAGACGCGCGAAGAAGAAACGCGCACAGCTCTCATCCCGCAGGACGTCGCCGTTCTGACGCGCCTCGGGTATGAAATCCGTGTCGAGAAAGGTCTCGGCAAGAAATCCGGCTTCGCTGACGAAGCCTACGAAAAGGCGGGCGCGACGCTCGTCGGCGATCCCGCGGCGGCGCTCGCCGAAGCCGACATCGTCGTGCGCGTGCTCAAGCCCGAAAACGCGCAGGGCATGAAGCCCGGCGCGCTGCACCTGAGCTTCCTCGATCCGTTCAACGAAAAGGCGCTGCTGAACGAGTTCGCCGCGGCGAAACTCAGCGCGGTTTCGCTCGAAATGATCCCGCGCTCGACGCTCGCGCAGAAAATGGACGTGCAGAGCTCGCAGACGTCGCTCGCCGGCTACTACGCGGTGATTTTGGCGGCGACGAAGCTGCCGAAGATTTTCCCGATGATGATGACGCCCGCGGGAACGATTTCCCCGGCGCGCGTGTTCGTCATCGGCGTCGGCGTCGCCGGGCTGCAGGCGATCGCGACGGCGAAGCGCCTCGGCGCGCGCGTCGAGGCGTTCGACACGCGCCCGGTCGTCGAAGAGCAGGTCAAGTCTCTCGGCGCGAAATTCGTCAAGATCGACTTGGGCGAGATGGGGCAGACGGCGCAGGGCTACGCGAAAGAGCTCACGCCGGAGCAGCTCGAGCTTCAGAAGAAAGGGCAGGCGAAAGTCTGCGCGCAAAGCGACATCGTCATCACGACGGCGAAGGTTTTCGGCCGCAAGGCGCCGCGGCTGCTGACGAAGGACATGATCGCGGGCATGAAGCCGGGCAGCGTCATCGTCGACATGGCCGTCTCCACCGGCGGGAACGTCGAAGGCTCCGACCCGACGAAGGACGTCGTCACGGAAAACGGCGTGCTCATCATCGGCGGGGACAACCTCGAACGCCGCGTTCCCGCGGACGCCTCGAAGATGTTCTCCGGGAACATTTCCGCGTTTCTCCAGCACTTCTGGGACGCGGAGAACAAGACGCTCAAAATCGATCAGGAAGAGCCGATCATGAAGGGCTGCCTGCTCACGCACGGCGGCGCGATCGTGCACGAGCGCTTCAAAAACGCGTGATTTTTCCGCGGACGAAAGGAAGCAAGTTTTTTAATCTCAACAAAAAAATCAAGCCATGGACATCATCATGTTGTTCTTCGTTTTCGTGATGGCGGC
Organism: Candidatus Spyradosoma merdigallinarum; assembly: GCA_018713755.1. Classification (GTDB taxonomy): domain Bacteria; phylum Verrucomicrobiota; class Verrucomicrobiia; order Opitutales; family UBA953; genus Spyradosoma; species Spyradosoma merdigallinarum. The sequence continues at coordinate 1,592 of DVOG01000132.1, forward strand.
CTTTCTCGGGTTCGAGCTCATCGCGAAAGTTCCCTCGCAGCTGCACACGCCGCTGATGTCGGGAACGAATGCCATCTCCGGCATCACCATCGTCGGGGCGCTCGCCGTCTGCGCGGTTCAGGCGACGGGAACGCTCGGGATGATTCTCGCGTTCGTCGCGGTCATCTTCGCGACGATCAACGTCGTCGGCGGCTACCTCGTCACCGACCGCATGCTCGGCATGTTCAAGAAGAAAGGAAAATAATCCGATGAACGCAGCAATTTTAGCGCAGGCGGCGGCCGCCGCCGTCGGAAGCGGACCCGTTCCCGAAACGGTGATCAACCTCGCCTATATCGTCGCGTGCGTGTTCTTCATCTTCGGGATCAAGCGGCTCGGAAAAACCGAGACCGCGCGGAGCGGGAACGTGGTTTCCTCGCTCGGCATGCTCATCGCCGTCGTCGCCGTCTTCCTTGAAAAGGACGTGACGGCGTCGTGGACGACGGACTGGTACATGAACGGCTATCTGTGGTGCTTCGGCGGCATCGCGATCGGTGCGGTCATCGGCGCGGTCTGGGCGAAGAAAGTCAAGATGACGGGCATGCCCGAACTCGTCGCGCTCTTCAACGGCTTCGGCGGTCTGGCGTCGATGCTCGTCGCGTGGTCGGAATTCGTCAAGCTCGACGCGACGGGCGCGCCCGTTTCGCACGCGCTCACGAGCGAGAACGCGGTCAGCGAAGTTTCGCTTTACCTGACGATTCTGATCGGCGCGATCACGTTCACGGGATCGGTGCTCGCGTGGGCGAAGCTTTCCGAAAAGATTTCGGGGCGTCCGTTCCTGTTCAAGGGCCAGCAGGCGGTGAACGCGGTGATCGTGCTCGCGGTGCTCGTCGGCATGGTCGTTTACCTGTTCCCGGGCATCGTTCCCGCGGGCGATCCCGCGACCGTGCAGGAAGTCGCGCTTTACGGGGCGATCGTCGTTTCGCTGATCATGGGCGTCACGGTCGTGCTGCCGATCGGCGGCGGCGACATGCCGGTCGTGATTTCGATGCTGAACAGCTTGTCCGGCTTGGCCGCGGCGATGGCGGGCTTCGTCATCAGCAACAACGTGCTCGTGGTCGCGGGCTGCTTGGTCGGCGCGTCGGGCGTGATCCTTACCGTCATCATGTGCAAGGCGATGAACCGCTCCGTCGGCAACCTGCTCTTCAGCGGCTTCGGCGCGGCGGATTCCGGCTCTTCGAAGAAGGCGGGAACGGGCGCGGAGCCGAAGGCGGTTTCCGTGGAAGACGCGTATCTCGTGCTCGAGGCGGCGCGCTCGGTCGTGTTCATTCCCGGCTACGGGATGGCGGTCGCGCAGGCGCAGCACGTCGTGAAGGAACTCGCGGCGAAGCTCGAAGAAAACGGCGCGGAAGTCAACTTCGCGATTCACCCGGTCGCGGGGCGCATGCCCGGGCACATGAACGTGCTGCTCGCGGAAGCGGACGTGCCTTATGAACAGCTCAAGACGATGGACGAAATCAACCCGATGATGCCGATGCAGGACGTCGCGATCGTCATCGGCGCGAACGACGTCGTCAACCCGGCGGCGGCTTCCGACAAGTCTTCGCCGATTTACGGCATGCCGATCATCAAGGCGAACGAGGCGCGCACGGTCTTCGTGCTCAAGCGCGGGAAGGGCAAAGGCTTCTCCGGCATCGAGAACGAGCTGTTCACGCTGCCGAACACGCGCATGATTTACGGCGACGCGAAGGCGACGATCTCCGCGCTCGTTTCCGAATTCGGGAAAGACTGAGCGCTTTCCCCCGCGTTCCCGCGACAGGCGGGAAAAGAAAAAAAAGCGTTCCCGCGATGCGTTTCGCGGGAACGCTTTTTTTTGTGTTTCGGCGGAAAAAAGGCGGCGCCTGCCGGAACCGCGGGAACTTTTTTTCTCGCTCCCGCGCGGGAACGCGCCGCGCGCGCTCAGGCGGATTTTTTCCGGGAGCTTTTCCCGCGGGAACTCTTTCTCGCCGCGCGCGCGGGAACGAGGTAGGACTTCGCCTTGATGAGCTTTTCGTAAAGCGCGAGCAGCGCGACGCCTTCGCGCGGGCGCACGCGGTCCGCCTTCGTTTCCTGGTCGATGCTGCGCTTCATCATGCGGCAGAGCTCGTCCGCGTCGTATTGAATCATCGCCAGGATTTTTTCGACGGAAAAGCCGGAAATCGCCTCCTCGATGTAGAAGCCGTCCTCTTCGTCTTCTTCGAGAAAAACGTGCGCTTCGTCGACGCGCCCGAAGAGATTGTGCATGTCGCCGACGATGTCCTGATAGGCGCCGACGAGGAACGCGCCGAGGTAATACGGCTCCTTCGGGTTGAGCGGATGGAGCGCGAGCATGTTGCGCACGTCCTCGAAATCGACGAAGTTGGAGATTTTCCCGTCGCTGTCGCAGGTGATGTCCACGAGCGTGGTTTCGACCGTGGGCTTTTCGTTGAGACGATGAATCGGCGCGATCGGGAACAGCTGCCCGATCGCCCAATGGTCGAGCAGCGACTGGAACACGGAAAAGTTGCAGACGTATTGCTCGGAGAGCGCCGCGTCGAGGTCGGCGAGCTCTTCGGGAACGTTGCCCTCGAGCGCGGGAAGCTCCTTTTGGATTTCCCGGCAGATTTCCCAGAAAAGACGATCCGCTTCCGCGCGGTTTTCGAGGTTGAGATAGCCGTGCTGGAACAGCGAAAGCGCTTCGTCGCGCTTCTGCTCCGCGTCGTGGTAGCGCTCGAGCAGCCCGTAGCGCTTCCCGTCCTTGAGAATGTCTTCGAGTTCCCGCACGATGGGCGCTTTCTTCGCGCGCACGAGCGGGCCGGAATCGGACGCTCCCGGAGAAATTTTTCCCACGGCTTCGAAAATCAGAATCGCGTGCGGCGCGACGATGGCGCGCCCGCTCTCCGACGTGATGTTCGGGTGCGGCACGTCCGCGTCGTCGCAGACCGCCTTGATGTTGGAGACGACGTCGCGCGCGTAGACTTCCGTCGAGTAGTTCATCGAGCTTTCGTAGTTCGAGCGGCTTCCGTCGTAGTCGATGCCGAGCCCGCCGCCGACGTCGATGTTGCCCATCGGGAACCCCATTTTGTAAAGCTCGCAGTAGAAGCGCGCGGCCTCCGTGACGGCTTTTTTGATCGTGAGAATGTTCGGCACCTGCGAGCCGACGTGAAAGTGCAGCAGCTGGAGCGAGTCCGCCATGCGCGCGCGCTTGAGCTTTTTCGCGGCGAGAATGATTTCGCTGGGAGAAAGCCCGAACTTGGCGGATTCGCCGGTGGACTTCGCCCATTTGCCTTCGCCGCTCGTCATCAGCTTCGCGCGGAATCCGATGACGGGAACGACGTCCACTTCCCGCGAAAGGCGGATGATTTCGTCCACCTCGTCGAGCTGCTCCACGACGATGACCGTGCGCTTCCCGAGGCGGCGCCCCATCAGCGCGAGGCGGATGTATTCCTCGTCCTTGTAACCGTTGCAGATGAGCAGCGCCTTTTTGCTCTCGAGCAGCGCGAGCGCGATCAGCAGCTCCGGCTTCGAGCCGGCTTCGAGCCCGTAGTCGTAGTCTTCGCCGGCGTCGAGAATTTCGTCGACGACTTCGCGGAGCTGGTTGACTTTTATCGGGAACACGCCGCGGTAGCGCCCGTCGTAGGCCTCGTCCTTGATCGCGGCGCGGAACGCCTCGTTGAGCTGCATGACGCGGGAACGCAGCAGATCCTGCACGCGCACCGTGAGCGGCGGGCGCAGCCCCATCGATTCCGCCTCCTTCACGATGTCGATGATGCGGATGTGCCGCTGGTCGCCCATCGGATGCACGTTGAGAAAGCCGTCCTCGTCGACGGAAAAATGCGAGGCGCCCCAGCGCCGGAAGCCGTAGTATTCTTCCGCTTCGCGCGGAGTCCAGGGAATGACGGAATTTTTCTTGCTCACTGTCGTTTCGGTATTCGCGGAAAAATTTTCTGCGGGAATTAAAACCGCTGCGGCGTTCCCGCGCAATGATTTTGACGCCGCGTTCCCGCGTCTTTTCTCTTGCGCGTTCCCGCGTTGCCGAGCATACTTTCTCGCCACATTTACGGGCGTTTAGCTCAGCCGGTCAGAGCGTCTCGTTTACACCGAGAAGGTCGGGGGTTCGAGCCCCTCAGCGCCTACCAGAGGGTATTTTTTTTCCGATATGAACAAGCACACACTTTCCGCACTCGTCGAAAACAAGTTCGGCGTTCTCGCCCGCGTGTCCGGTCTGCTCAGCGGCCGCGGCTTCAACATCGAGACGCTGAACGTCGGGCCGACCAACGACCCGCGCTTTTCGCGCATCACGGCGACCGTCGTCGCCGACGACGCCGGCTTTGACCGCTGCGTCCGCCAGCTCGAAAAGCTCTTCAACGTCGTCACGGTGCAGAACTTCGACGGCGTGGATTTCGTCTCGCGGGAGCTCGTGATGGTCAAAGTGAAGGCGAACCAGGAAACGCGCTCGCAGATTCTCGAAATCGCGGGAATTTTCCGCGCGCAGGTCGTCGACGTTTCGCTCGAAAGCCTCATCCTCGAGTTCACCGGCAACGCCAACAAAATCAAGGCGCTGCTCAAGCTGCTCGAAAACTACGAAATCATCGAAATGGGCCGCACGGGAACGCTCTCGCTCGAACGCGGGCTGAACGCCGTGCGCGGCTGAGTTTCTCCTTCCGCGCGTTCCCGCGGGAACGGCGTCCGCGCCGTCCCCCTTCCGCGAAAACACCGAATTTCATCGCAAAAAAAATTATGGCAACGAAAAAAGCGACAGCTACGAAAACGGCGGCGAAAAAGGCCGCTCCCGCGAAAAAGGCTTGCGGCAAAAAAGCCTGCGCCGCGAAGGCGTCCGCTCCCGCGAAAAAAGCGGCGGCGTCCAAGAAAGTGCCCGTCGGCAGCGTGAAAGTCTATCACGAAAAAGACGCGGATCTCGGCGCGCTCAAAGGCAAGACCGTCGCCGTGCTCGGCTACGGCGCGCAGGGCCGCGCGCAGGCGCTGTGCATGCGCGATTCCGGCGTGAACGTCATCATCGGCGTCCGTCCCGGGAAGTCGTTCAAGGCCGCGAAGGCGGACGGCTTCGAAGTGATGCCCGTGGACAAGGCCGCCAAGCGCGCGGACATCATCCACCTGCTCCTGCCGGACGAAAAGCACAAGGAAGTTTACGACGCGCAGATCAAGAAGCACGTCAAGCCGGGCAAGACGCTCTGCTGCTCCCACGGCTTCGCCTACGTCTTCAAGACGATCGTTCCGCCCGAAGGCGTCGACGTGATCATGGTCGCGCCGAAAGGCCCGGGAACGGAAGTGCGCCGCGTCTTCGAAGAAGGCTTCGGCTGCCCGGGACTCGTCGCCGTGTTCCAGGACGCGTCGGGAACGGCGCTGCAGACGGCGCTCGCCATCGCGAAGGCGGAAGGGCTGACGCGCGGCGGCGTGCTCGAATGCACCATGGAGCAGGAAACCTACGAAGACCTCTTCGGCGAACAGAACGTGCTCTGCGGCGGGCTCGTCGACCTGATGAAATACGGCTTCGAAACGCTCACCGAAGCGGGCTACCCGCCGGAAATGGCGTATTTCGAATGCGTCCACGAAGCGAAGCTCATCGTCGACATCATCTACAACAAGGGCATCGCGGCGATGAACGCCGTCATTTCCAACACGGCGGAATTCGGCGAATACTACAACGGGCCGAAAATCATCACGCCGGACGTCAAGAAGCGCATGAAGGAATCGCTGGAGCGCATCCAGAGCGGCAAGTTCGCCAAGGATTGGCTCCGCGAGGCCGCGAAAGGCGCTCCGACCCTCGCGAAGAAGCGCGAACAGCTCTCCGCGCACACGGTCGAAGTCGTCGGCAACGAAATCCGCAAAATGTTCGAACGCAAATAAGCCCGCGTTCCCGTTTTGAAAAAGAAGCGTTCCCGCGCGGTTTCCGCCGGCGGGAACGCTTTTCGTTTTCTCCGCGCCGCGGGCTCGTTCCCGCGCCTTACGGCTTGAATTCCGCGCCGCGGAGCTTTTTAATGTCTCCCACATTTTTCGAAAAATGCTGATAGTCCAGAAATACGGCGGAACTTCCGTCGGAAATGTTGACCGCATCAAAAACGTCGCCGCGAAGATCAAAAGCTACTGGTCGGAGGGGCACCAGGTCGTCGTCGTCGTTTCCGCGCGCAGCGGCGTGACCAACGAGCTCATCGCCCGCGCCAAAGCGATCGCGCCCGCGCCGAGCGAGCGCGAGATGGACATGCTGCTCGCCACCGGCGAACAGGAAACCATCGCGCTGACCGCCATCGCGCTCCACGCCCTCGGCGTTCCCGCCGTCTCCCGCACGGGAGCGCAGGCGGGAATCATCACCGACGCGCTGCATTCCCGCGCGCACATCGCGAAGCTCACCGGAGGGGACATTCGGGAACGGCTCGACGAGGGCAAGGTCGTCATCGTCGCCGGTTTCCAGGGCATTTCTTTCGACCGCGAAATCACGACGCTCGGCCGCGGCGGGAGCGACCTGACCGCCATCGCGCTCGCCGCCGCGCTCAAGGCGGACATTTGCCAGATTTTCACGGACGTGGACGGCGTCTACACTGCGGACCCGCGCATCGTCGTCGACGCCCGCAAGCTTCAGCGCATCTGCTACGAAGAAATGCTCGAGCTCGCCTCGAGCGGCTCGAAAGTCATGCAGTCGCGCTCCGTCGAATTCGCGCAAAAATACGGCGTCACCTTCGAAGTGCGCTCCTCTTTCAACAATCAACCCGGAACAGTCGTGAAAGCTTTTGAAAAAACCATGGAAGACGCCCTCGTTTCCGGCGTCGCGCTCGACCGCACGCAGACGCGCGTCACGGTCGGCGATTTGCCCGATTCTCCCGCCGCGTTCGCGGCGATTTTCGACGCGCTCGGCGAAGCGAGCGTCAGCGTCGACATGATCGTCAAGAACGTCGCGAAGGCGCCGGGCTCGGCGAATCTGACGTTTTCCGTGAACACCGACCAGGTCGGCTACGCCGAAAAAGTGATCAACGCCGCGCTCAAGAAGCTCGGCGCGGGAACGTTCCGCTCCTCCGGCGGCATCGCGAAGGTTTCCATCGTCGGCGTCGGCATGACGTCGCATCCGGGCGTCGCGGGAACGCTTTTCCGCGCGCTCGCCGACGCCGGCATCAATTCCGAACTGATCACGACGTCGGAAATCAAAATTTCCGTCGGCATCGCTCCGGAACAGGCGGACGCCGCCGTGCGCGCGATTCACGCCGCGTTCGGCCTGCAGAACTGATCGTGCCGCCGCGGGAACGCCGCGCCGCTTCCCGTGAGCGCGCGGCGCGTTCCCGCGGCGCGAGACGACGATGCGCCAGCTCATTTTCACTTCCGCGCTCGCCGGGTTGGATCGAGGCCGCTCCGGTTTCTGCACGGTCGCGCGCCACGCCTCGCTTCGCGCGCGCACGGTCGCCGAGCTGGAGAAAATGAGCGCCTACGAGCCGCCGGAGGGGACGCGGCCGACGGTCTTTCTTTTCCGCGTCTATTCCGGCGGGAGCGAGCCGCTCTACATCCTCACGCGCGCCGGCGACGCGGGAACGGATCCCTTCGGACGCCCGAACTGCGTCGTGCATCACCTCATTTTTCGCCGCGACGAAATCGTACGGCTGTTCCCGCCCGCGGAAACCGCGCTGCGCTTCCGCGGCTGGTGCGAAAAGTTCGAAGGTCCGCCGCGCTTTTTGCCGGAAGACGAATCGCTCCCGCCGGAAATTCTGCGCGGGGACGGCGAGTCGCTCCTGCCCGCGCGCCGTTGGAAAGAGCTGACGGGTGACGCCGGGAACGCCGCGCTGCTGTGCCCGCGCGGCGATCCGCGCTCGACGGTTTTCGTCGGCGACGATTTCATGACCGGAGAAGTGCTCGGGCTTTTCGCGGAATCCGCGGAAACGCTCGGAGCGGCGAACGCGTGGGAGGTCGCGTTTTCGACGGGCATCTGCTCGAAAAAGGGCGCGGGCCGCTTCCTGTGGCGCATGGTCGGCGAACGCGAGCTCGCCGTGCGGCATCCCGGCGATTTCATCCTCGATTTCCTCGCGCCGCTTTCCGTGCTGCGCGCGCCGAAAACGGCGTTCGCGGAATTCGCGCGGACGGGAAAAATGCCTCCGACGGACGACGACGGATTTCCCCTCGGCGAAGACGACGACGCGGACGAAACGGCGGATTCTGCAGTCCCGCCGCCTCTTGCCTCCGCGCCTGCCGGGAAAGCGTTCGCGGCGGGCGTTCCCGCGAAAGGCGACGCCGAGCGGAAGCGTTTCGCGGACATCGCGGGAACGGCGAAATTTCTCGGCATCTCCGCGCTGGTCGTCGCCGTCGTCGTTTTCGGCGTGCTGCTGTGGAATCCGTTCCCGCGCCGCGCCGCGGAAAGCGCTCCCGCGGCGATCGCCGGAACCGTTTCGGCGGAGAAGGACGCGGCGTCCGTGCGGCGCGGCATTCTTGAGGCGCGCATCCGCGAGGGCGATTTCGCGGGAGCGGCGGAAGCCTGGCTTTCTTTCGCCGAAGCGTTCCCGCAGGAAGCGGAAAAGCTGCGGCAGACGCATTGGCCGCGCTTCCGCCTCAAGACGCCGGGCGCGTACGCCGCGCGCGTCGCGCGGAGGCTGGCGCTGCTCGACGCGGGCGGCGTTTGGACGCAGGAGGAAAAAATGCTCGTCGCCGCGGATTTGGCGATGTTCCGCCGCGTTTGCCGCGAGCTCGAGCTGACGCCCGGTCTCGTTCAGAAAAAGAACGCCGCCGTTTTCGAGCGCGCGGAGGCGGCGCTCGCCGCCGCGGGAACGGAGAAAGATTGAGCGGCGGAACGCGCGGCGCGTTCCCGTCCCGGCGGCCGTTCCCGCGCCTTTGGATTTGAAAGGCGCGCCGAAAAATCCCATAATGCGCCCTTACTTTTTTTTTTCACGATGAGTTCTTCCGAATACAATTTTTCAGAAATCGAGAAGCGCCGGCAGAAATTCTGGGCGGACAACAAATCGTTCCGCGCCGAAAACGCATCGGGCAAGCCGAAATACTACGTGCTCGACATGTTCCCGTACCCGTCGGGCGCGGGGCTGCACATCGGGCATCCGGAAGGCTACACGGGATCGGACATTCTCGCGCGCTACAAACGCGCGAAGGGCTTCAACGTGCTGCACCCGATGGGCTGGGACGCGTTCGGCCTTCCCGCGGAGCAGTTCGCGATCAAGACCGGCAAGCACCCGCGCGGGCAGACGCTCGCCAATATCGACAATTTCCGCCGCCAGCTGAAAATGCTCGGCTTCGCCATCGACTGGGACCGCGAAATCTCCACCATCGAGCCGAAATACTTCAAGTGGACGCAGTGGATTTTCCTCAACCTTTTCAAGCACGGGCTCGCTTACGTCGACGACAAGCCGGTGTGGTTCTGCCCCGAGCTCGGCACGGTGCTCGCCAATGAGGAAGTGCTCAACACGGACGAAGGCCCGCGCAGCGAACGCGGGAATTTCCCGGTCGAACGCCGCCCGATTCGCCAGTGGGTGCTCAAAATCACGGCTTACGCGGAAAAGCTCATCGCCGGGCTGGACGACTTGGATTGGCCGGACTCCACGAAGCGCCTGCAGAAAAACTGGATCGGGCGCAGCGAAGGCGCGGAAGTCGATTTCCCGCTCGCCGACGATCCCGAGACGAAGCTGAAAATTTTCACGACGCGGCCGGACACGCTCTACGGCGTCACCTATATGGTCATCGCGCCGGAACATCCGCTGCGGGAACGCCTCACCGCTCCCGCGCAGAAAGCCGCCGTCGACGCCTACGTCGAAAAGGCCCGCAGCAAGTCCGACCTCGAGCGCACCGATTTGGCGAAAGAAAAAACGGGCGTGTTCACGGGAAGCTTCGCGATCAACCCGCTCAACGGCGACCGCGTTCCCGTGTGGGTCGCCGACTACGTGCTGATGGGCTACGGCACGGGCGCGATCATGGCCGTTCCCGCGCACGACGAGCGCGACTGGGATTTCGCCAAGGCGCACGACATCCCGATCGTGCAGGTCGTGGACAACCCCGACGCGAAAGTCGACGTGCAGCAGGCCTCGTTCGTCGCGAACGGCGTGCTCGTCAATTCCGGAAAATTCACGGGAATGCCCACGAGCGAATCGAAAAAGGCGATCACGAAATACGTCGAAGAGCAGGGCTGGGGCCGCGCCGCCGTCAACTACAAGTTGCGCGACTGGCTTTTTTCCCGCCAGCGCTACTGGGGCGAGCCGTTCCCGATTCTCTGGGTCTCTGAAGCCGATTACGAAAAAATTCCCGCGGATTCCGCTCTGCGCGAATTTTTCCCGAAAGAAAAAATTTCCTACCGCACGCCCGACGGCGAAACGCACGTCGCCGTGCCGCTCCCGTCGTCCGCGCTCCCGCTCGAGCTGCCGGAAGTCGAGTCCTACAAGCCTTCGGGAACGGGCGAATCCCCGCTCGCGAACGCGAAATCTTGGGTGAACGTCTTCGTCAACGTTGCCACCGGCGAAACGCGTTCCCGCGCCGAAGGCGAAGCCGCGCCCGAGGGTTGGATTCCCGCCGCGCGCGAAACGAACACGATGCCGCAGTGGGCCGGCTCGTGCTGGTATTACCTGCGCTATCTTTCGCCGGATTACGACAAAGGCCCCGTCGATCCCGCGGCGTTCGCGTACTGGAAAACGCCGGACTTCTACATCGGCGGCGCGGAGCACGCCGTGCTCCACTTGCTCTACGCGCGCTTCTGGCACCGCTTCCTCTACGACATCGGCGTGCTTTCCGAGCCGGAGCCGTTCCGCCGCCTCTTCCACCAGGGCATCATTCTCGGCGAAGACGGCGAAAAAATGTCGAAGTCCCGCGGGAACGTCGTCAATCCCGACGACGTGATAAAAAACTACGGCGCGGACGCGCTGCGGATCTACCTCATGGCGCTCGGGCCGCTCGAGGCGATGAAGCCGTGGAACACGAAGGGCATCGAAGGTCCCGCGCGCCTGCTGCGCCGCATTTGGCGCGCCGTCGTCGACGAAAAGACCGGCGGGATTTCTCCGCGCATCGCCGAGGGCGCGGAGGAGAGCTCGGCGTTCCAGCGCGTCTACAACCGCGCCGTCAAAAAGATTTCCGAAGACATCGAATCGCTGAGCTTCAACACCGCGATCACGCAGTTCTTCGAAATCATGAACGCGCTCGACAAGGAGCCGGCGTTTTCGGCCGAAACCGCGCGCGGCATCGTGCGGCTGCTCGCGCCGTTCGCGCCGCACATCGCCGAAGAGCTGTGGGAACGGCTCGGCGGGAACGGCATCGTCGCCGACGGCGGCTGGCCGGAGTTCGATCCCGCGAAAATCGTCGAGGACACGCAGACGATCGTTTTCCAGGTCAACGGCAAGCTGCGCGGCGAAGCCAAGCTCCCGCGCGGCGCTTCGAAGGACGACATGCTCGCCGCCGCGCGCGCGGACGCCGGCGTCCGGAAATTTTCCGAAGGCAAGCAAATCGTTCGCGAAATCGTCGTTCCCGGCAAACTCGTGAACATCGTCGTGAAATAAGAATCCGACGACGCACCCGCATTTTGCGCGCATCGCGTTCCCGCGGCGGCTTTTCCCGGCTCCGCGGGAACGTTTTTTTCGCGGGAACGCGCGGCGCTCCGTCAGCTCCGCAGCAGCGCGCTGATGAGCCCGACGCTGACTTCCGTCAGCCGGTTCACGACGCAGTGCGCGCGCGTGCGCCGAAGCAAATCGGCGGGATTCGTCGTGGCGACGGCGACGACTTTGAAGCCGCCGGCGATGCCTGCCTCGATGCCGGCGAGCGAATCCTCGAAGACGACGATGTTTTCCGGCGGGAGCCCGAGCGTCTGCGCCGCCTGCAGAAAAACGTCCGGCGAAGGCTTGCCCGCGGCGACGCATTCCTTGGAAATGATGCCGGAAAAATTGGAATGCAAATCCATGATTTCGAGCGCGAGGTCGATGTTCGCGCGCTCGGTCGACGAGCCGACGGCGCAGGGAATGTTCTGCTGCTTCAAGTCTTCCAGCAGACGGCGCGCGCCGGGCAGCGGCTCGAGGCCGTCTTCGCGGATGATTTTCCTGAAAATTTCCTCCTTGCGTTCGGAAAGCGCGCGGATTTCTTCCGGATCGCTGCTCCAGCCGAGAACGTGCGGGATGATTTCTTCGTTCCGGCGGCCGAAGCCGAGCCTGAAATGGTTTTCCGGGAGAAAGAGGTTTTTCTCTGCGGCGAGAATTTCCCAGCTGCGCTTGTGCGCGGCGGAAGAATCGACGATGACGCCGTCCCAATCGAAGACGGCTCCGGAGGCGAAATTTTTTCTCATGGCGAAGCGAGGAGCGGAAACGAGGCTGAAAACGAGATGCGCGCCGCGCGCGGGAACGCCGGCGACGGGAACGAATATCGCACACTTCGCGCGGCTTGTAAACCGCCTTTTTGCCGCGCGCGCCGCGCCATGTTTTTCTGTTGTCAAGCCTGCGGGCGGCGTTTAATTTGAACGAAAATTCCCCCCAGATTAAACCTTGGTTAAAAAGCGATGAAAGGATTGAGATTTTTCGCGGCGATGCTCGCCGCGGCGGCGCTCGCGCCGTTCATGCATGGACAGGACGCGGCCGAGACGGCGTCCGCCGCCGTTCCCGTCGAGAAAGCGGCGGCGGATGTTCCCGCGGAATCCGCCGCGGCGCCGGAAGCGGAAAAAGCTCCGGAAGCGCTCCCGGCGGCGTCGGATGCGTCGAACGCCTCCGTCGTTCCCGCCGCGCCGGCCGCTGCTCCCGCGGCGATGCCTTCCGACGGCGATTTGACCGAAAACCAGAAAAAGCAGCTGCGCATCAGCGTGCTCAAGGCGCGGCAGGCGCGCGTCAACGCGGAAATCGCGCTCGGCAAGGCGCGGCTCGCCGAAAAGCTCGCGCCGCAGAAGGAAGAACGCGCGCGGCTCGAAGCCGAAACTTCGCTGCGCGCCGCGCGCACGACGGCGCGGCTCGCGGAAGTCGAATCCGCCAAGAAAAAGCTCGACGCCGAACTCGCGCGCGACAAGGCGCGCAACGATTTGGAGCTTTTCGAAAAGCGCAGCAAAGTGAGCGAGGCGGAGCTCGACCTGAAAATTTCCCGCCTCGAGCAGGAAATGCAGCTCGCCCGGTTCTCGCAGGGCATCGAGCAGGTGAAGGCGGCGGAAGCGCTGCGCGGCATCGTCGTGTCCGACGCGGCCGCCGCTCCCGCCTACCGCAAGGATCCGCTTGAAAACGGCAAGCTCTACATTTCCGACCGCCGCATCGAGTTCAACGGCCCCGTCACGCCGGAGCTCGCCGAGCACGTCGTCGGACGCATTTATTTCTACAACAACCAAAGCGCGGAATATCCGATTTTCATCGTCATCGACAATTCGCCCGGCGGGAGCGTCGCGGCGGGCTACCAGATCATGAAGGCGATGGAGAGCAGCAAGGCGCCGGTTTACGTCGTGGTGAAGAGCTACGCCGCGTCGATGGCGGCGATGATCACGACGTTCGCGGAGCGTTCGTTCTGCTACGGGAACACGGTGCTGCTTCAGCATCAGCCGTCTTCCGGGATGAAGGGCAACCTGACGCAGATGCGCGAAGGGCTCGATTCCGTCACGCGCTGGACGCGCAACATCAACGACCAGCTCGCGAAAAAAATGGGCATGACCTACGAAGAATACGTCGCGGAAATGTACAAGCACGATTCCCGCGGCGACTGGTCGGAATTCGGCGACGGCGCGCAGCGCTGGAAGTGGGTGACCGACGTCGTCGACGCGATGGAAGAAACGAGCATCGTTCGGAAAAACGACGGCGACAAACCCGCCGCCGCCGTTCCCGGAAGCGTCCGCGAATACAAATTCGACGAGCGCGGGAAGCCTTACGTCGAGCTTCCGACGCTCCCGGCGGGAGACATGTGGATGATTTACGATCCCGCGAACCTTTACCGCGTCGGCATCTGACGGCGCTTTCTCCCGGCAAATTTCTGACGAAGGATTTTTTTATGGAATTGGAAAAAAAGCGTTTTTCGCGTTTCGCGCTGTTCGGCGCGGCGCTCGTCCTCTCCGGCTGCATTTCCGAACCGCCGCCGCCGCCGCCCGCGCCGCCGCCGGCCGAGCCCGAGGTGCTGACGCTGGAACAGATCGTCTCCGAGGCGATGTCGACGAACATCCCCAAGCTCGCTTCCGAAGAGACGCATTCCGTCGAGGAAGCGAAAACGGAGCTGGGGCGGCTTTCGGCGGAAACGGAAGCGCTCCGCCTGGAAAAGGAACTCATCGAGGCGCGCCTCGCGCTCGCCGCCTCCGAAAACGAACGGGCGCTCGCGTCGATGCAGCTCGAAAAAACCGCGCTGGAAGCGGAGTGCGCCGACGCCGCGGCGAAAGTCGCCGAGGAAATCGCCGGCATCACCGAGGAACGCATGGAGCTGGAACGGCGCCTCGCGCTTGAAACGGCGCAGTCGAACCTGCGCATCCGCGAAAAGCAGGAACGCCTCGACGAGCTCGAAGTCGCTTCCCGCGCGCTGAAGGCGGAGATGACCGGCAAGGCCATGAGCACGAGCTTCTCCGTCGCCGTCGCCGACAAGAAGGAGCAGCTTTCCAAGCTCGCTCCCGCCGCCGCGCTGACGCCGAAATACCTGAAGGACCCGTTCGTGGACGGCACGCTCTACATCTCCGACCGCCGCGTCGCGCTGAACGGTCCCGTGACGGACGCCCTCGCGGAATCCGTCTGCGAGCAGCTTTATTTCTACGACAACCAGAACGCGGATTATCCGATTTTCCTCGTCATCGACAGCTCTCCCGGCGGGAGCGTCGCGGCGGGTTATCAGATTCAGAAGGCGATGCAGAGCTGCCGCGCTCCCGTCTACGTCGTCGTCAAAAATTTCGCCGCGTCGATGGCGGCCGTCATCGCGACGACGGCGGAGCGCTCGTTCTGCTTCTCGAACACGCAGATTCTGCACCATCAGATTTCGTCCGGCGTGCAGGGCAATCTGACGGTCATGCGGGAAGGCGTGGCCAAGGGCGAGCTTTGGTACAAGCGCTTCCTGGAGCCCGTCGCCCGCAAAATGGGAATTTCGCTCGAAGAGCTGACCAAGCAGATGTACGCGCACAATTCCGACGGCGACTGGTCCGAGACGGGAACGCGCGCCGTCGAGCTGAAGTGGATCGACCATCTGGCGACGCGCATCGAGGAAACCGGCGTGATCTCCATCGCCGAAAAAGAACCCGAAGCCAAAATAAAAGTGCTTCCCGCCGTTCCCGCGTCGAAAAAAGACGGGAACGCGCTCGCCGAAAAAACCGACGCTCAGGGCCGCCGCTACGTCGAGCTGCCCGTGCTCGAAAACCCGTTCGACTTCTGGGCGATTTACGACAAGAACAACTATTACCGGACGCGCTGACCGCCGCTCCCGGCGTTCCCGCGCGGGAACGCGCCGGGAGCTTCGCGCTTGCTTTTTGAAAAAATGGAATTCGCTCAACTGGGCTTGCCCGAATATCTGCTTTCGACGATAGAAAAAATCGGCTACAAGACGCCGACGCCGATTCAGGAAAAGGCCGTTCCCGTCGCCTTGCAGGGGCGCGACGTCATCGGCGCCGCGCAGACGGGAACGGGAAAAACCGCCGCTTACGCGCTGCCGACGCTCGCGCGTCTCGGCGAACCGAAAGGGAAACCGCGCTGCCTCGTGCTCGTGCCGACGCGGGAACTCGCCATGCAGGTGGACGAGGCGTTCCGCCGCTTCGGCGAAAACACGGCGGACAAAATCGCGCTGCTTTACGGCGGCGTGCGCTACGATCAGCAGGTGAAGGCGTTGCGCGCCGGCGCGGAAATCGTCGTCGCCACGCCCGGGCGTCTGCTCGACCTTCAGCGGCAGCGCTTCCTGGATCTTTCCTCGATCGAGGTGCTCGTGCTCGACGAAGTCGACCGCATGCTCGACATGGGCTTCATCGAGGACGTTTCCGCCATTATCCGCCTTTGCCCGAAAGACCGCCAGACGCTGCTTTTTTCGGCGACGGTCAACAAGACCATTCGCGAAATCGCCGGCTGGGCGCTGCGCGAGCCCGTGGAAATCGACGTGCGCACGGGAACGCTCGCCGCGGACACGATTTCCCACGCGCTGTATCCGGTCGCCGGATACCAGAAATACGATCTGCTCCTCGCGCTGCTCGAACGCACGAAATACCGGAGCGTCATCGTCTTCACGCGCACGAAGCGCGACGCCGACCGCATCACGGAATGGCTCGAGGCGAACGGAATCGCCGTCGCGACCATGCACGCGGACCGCACGCAGCGGGAACGCGTCGAGGCGCTCGGCGGCTTCAAGTCCGGAAAATACAGCGTGCTCGTCGCGACGGACATCGCTTCCCGCGGGCTGGATATTTCCGGCGTTTCCCACGTCATCAACTACAACGTTCCCGAGCACCCGGAGGATTACGTCCACCGCATCGGGCGCACCGGGCGCGCCGGCGACGAAGGCGAGGCGTTCACGCTGTTTTCGCCCGACGAACTTTCGCAGCTGCAGGCGATCGAGCGCTTGCTCGGGAAACCGATCGAGCGCAAGAAGCTCGACGGATTCCGTTACCGGACGGAACCGCTGATGCTGATGCCGGGCGCCGTTCCCGCCGCGCGTCCGCGCCGCCGCAACCGCTGAGGTCCCCGATGCGCCGCGCGCGCCGTTCCCGCGGCGAAAAAAAAAAGAACCGCACGCATGAAGATTTTCGCGGCAGAAAGCTCCTGCGACGAATCCGCGCTCGCCGTCTTCGACTCCGGACGCGGCGTCGTCGCGGAGCGCGTGAACACGCAGATCGCGCTGCACGGACAGTTCGGCGGCGTCGTCCCCGATTTGGCGGCGCGGGAACACCTCGCGAATTTCCCGGCGCTGCTCGAAGATATTTGTCGGAGCGTCGATCCCGCGGAAATCGACGCCGTGGCCGTCACGCGCGGCCCCGGACTCGCGGGCTGCCTCGCGCTCGGCATCGCTTATGCGCGCGCCGTCGCCGCGGCGTGGGGCAAGCCGATCGCCGCCGTGAATCATCTGCGCGGGCATCTTTTTTCTCCGTTCATTCCCGTGCATGAGGAAGATCCCGCGGCGTTCCCGCGCCGGCGCGCCGCGCTTTTCCCGCATTTGGGTCTCGTCGTTTCCGGCGGGAACACGCTGCTCGTCTCCGTCGACGCGGAATGCCGCGTCGAAATTCTCGCGCAGACCGTCGACGACGCCGCCGGCGAAGCGTTCGACAAGGGCGCGAAGCTGCTCGGGATGCCGTATCCCGGCGGCGCGCTGATCGAGAAGCAGGCGCGGCTCGCGCGCGTCCGCGGAACGTTCGCCTTCCCGCGCGGGGAAAATCTGCGCAAGGGCGCGCGCTTCAGTTTTTCCGGGCTGAAAACGAGCCTGCGCTATCGTCTGGAAAAGATGAGCGACGCGGAGCTCGCGGCCGCGCTGCCGGAAATCTGCGCGGATTATCAGGACGCGATCGTCGCGCAGCTCGCGGGGAAAACTTCCGCCGCGCTGCGGGAACGCCGCTTCGCGAGCCTGGGCGTTTCCGGCGGCGTTTCCAACAACGGCGCGCTGCGGGAAGCCGTCGCGGAAATCGCGGCGAAAAGCGGAATTCCGTTGCTCGCGGCGCGTCCGCGGCATACGGGCGACAACGCGGCGATGATCGCGTTCGCCGCGTGGTTTGACGCGCAGCTCCCGCCTCCCGCCCGCGCGCTCCCGGTCAGCTTCGCTCCCGCGCTGACGATAGACGTGCCCTGAGGCTTTTCGCTTCGAGCGGGAACGCGTTTCTTTCCGCTTCGCGCGGCGTGCGTTCTTGATTTTCGGCGGGCGATGTGCTTGAATAGCCGCCGTTCGGAAATCGTGTTCCGAGCGTCATACGAAGCAAACATCAATACAACCCCATACTCCAAAAATGAACGGACAAATCAATATTACCGGCATCAATCTCGAACTCACGGAAGCGCTCAAAAACTACGTGAACGAAAAAGCCGCCAAGCTTTTCGAGCATAATGACCGCATCATCCGCGCGAATTTCGATTTGGAATACATTCCGACGAAAGCGCCCGAGCAGTCCTTCGTAGCGAAATCCACGATTGAAATCGCCGGGCCGAACATCGTGCTCAGCGTGACGTCCGCCGACCTTTACAAATCCATCGACGAACTGATGGACAAGCTGATCCGGCAGATTCGCCGCGCGCATCGCCTCGAAAAGGAAAAGCGCAATCACCCGCAGGACATCGACATCGGGGACGACATCCCGAAGACGAAATGATTCCTCCGCCGGAGAAATCCGCGAGAACAAAGCCGCCGCGCGCAGAAAATGCCGCGGCGGCTTTTTCGTTCGCGGCGGGAACGGGCGTTCCCGCGCGTTTTCGGCGTTCCCGCGGGAACGGCATTCGCGGTTTGCAAGGCGCGGGAAAAACTGTTTTCATTGCCCGCTGAAATGAGAACTCCAACACCGTCAGTTTATATTCGGGGCATGGGCGTCTATATGCCCGAACGCCGTTTGACCAACGCGGATCTCGAGCGGCTCGTCGAAACGTCGGACGAATGGATCCGCACGCGGACGGGCATCGTCGAGCGCCGGCTCGCGGCTCCGGAAGAAGCGACGTCCGACCTCGCGGTGAAAGCGGCGGAAAAGGCGATCGTCGACGCGGGCATTTCCAAGGAGGACATCGACCTCGTCATCGTCGCCACGGTGACGCCGGACCAGACGTTCCCGTCCACCGCCTGCCACGTGCAGGCCAAGCTCGGCCTGCGCACGGACATTCCCGCGTTCGACATGGTCGCCGCCTGCTCCGGGTTCATCTACATGATGCAGGTCGCGAACCACATGCTGCGCGCGGGCGACTACAAGAACGTGCTGATCGTCGCCGCGGAAAAGCTCTCTTCCATCGTGAACTGGGAAGACCGCACGACCTGCGTGCTTTTCGGCGACGGCGCCGCCGCCTACGTGCTCACGAAGTGCAACGAGCCCTACGTCGGCATCCTCGGGAACATCCTCGGCGCGGACGGTTCGCAGGGCGAACTGCTGAAGCTCCCCGCCGGCGGAAGCCTTCACCCGGCGAGCTACGAGACCGTGCGCGAAAAGGAGCACTGCCTGCAGATGCAGGGCAATCAGGTCTTCAAAATCGCCGTCCGCACGATGTCCGACTGCTGTCTGCGCCTGCTCGAAAAATGCAACGTGAGCGCCGACCAGATCAAATGCGTGATTCCGCACCAGGCGAATCTGCGCATCATCGACGCCGTCGCGCGGCAGATCCGCATTCCGCTGGAAAAATTCTGCATCAACATGGAAAAGACGGGCAACACTTCGGCGTGCTCGATTCCCATTTGCATGGAAGAGTCCTACCGCGCGGGAAAATTCGGTCCCGGCGATCTGATTCTGCTTACGGCGTTCGGCGGCGGCTTCACATGGGGCGCGACGCTGATCCGCTGGAAATGAGGGCGCGGGAACGCGAGGCGCAGCTGCACGACGCTCATGAAATCCGGATTTTCGCACAGGAAAGGACGCCTTCTGCCGGCGGCAGTCTTCGGCGCGGGAACGCTTTTGCTTTTCTGCGCGTCCGGCTGCGCGTCGGCGAAGCTGCCGGCGTCCGCGGGAACGGTTCCCGCGGCAGGGCAGGAAACCGACGCCCGCGCTGCGCTGCGGCTGCAGATTGAGGCGGACGTCGCCGAAGGCGCGCGCGAAGAGGGCTTGCCTTCGGACATTTTCGAAACCGGAAATCTCGGCGCCTACGCGGATTTTCTCATCGACGGCGCGCTGGCGAAAGGCGTTCCCGCCGCGGAGGCGGAAATCCCGATCGCGGCGCTCGTCGTCGCTTTCGCGCTGGAAAAAAGCGGAGAAGATTCCCGCGCGCTCGGCGCGTACGCCGACGTCGCCGCGCTTTTCCCCGACAGCGATTTCGCGGCGGAAGCGCTTTACCGGCAGGGCGCGGTTTATTCCTCGCGCCGCCAGTTCGACGCCGCGTTCGAGTGCTTTTCCGCGCTGGAAGATTCGTATCCGGCGTCCCCGCGCGTCGACGACGCCGTCGTGCAGGCGTATCTCGTCGCGGAAATGGTGCGCAACGGCGTCCGCCCGCTCAAAGGCGGCTGGTTCCCGTGGTTCCGCGACCGCAACGCGGCGCTCGCGTTTTACGACCGTCTTTACGAGATGGCGCCGCACCTGCCGATTTCCCCGCGCCTGCTTTATCACAAGGGCATATTCGCCTTCGAGCTTTCGCATGAATGGTTCGCGTTCGACAAGACGCTCGAGGCCATCGACGCTTTCGAGCGCCTGATCAGCATTTATCCCGACGCGCAGTTCGTTCCCGACGCGTATTTGGAGCTCGCTGAAACTTACGAAGCGGGCATCGTCGGCGCGGAATGGGATCAGCTCTCGACGCGCCGCGCCATCAATTACTATACGGATTTCTATTCCCTGTTCCCGGAGCACCCGCTGGCGGAAGCCGTTTACGACCGCACCGTCGTGCTGACGAATCTGCTCGCCGCGAACCGCCTCGCGTTCGGCGATTTTTACTATTCCCGCCACAACAATCTGCGCGCCGCGCTGACGTTCTACAACGAGG
Organism: Candidatus Spyradosoma merdigallinarum; assembly: GCA_018713755.1. GTDB lineage: Bacteria > Verrucomicrobiota > Verrucomicrobiia > Opitutales > UBA953 > Spyradosoma > Spyradosoma merdigallinarum. Next base: position 22,061 of record DVOG01000132.1, read on the forward strand.
CGATCACGCTCGCGCCGGATTCTCCGGCGGGAAAAGACGCGCAGGAGCGCATCGAGCGCATCCGCCGCGGCGAGCGTTCCGAGCGCACGCTGGTCGACTGGATTTTCGGACGCTATCCGAACTACGACGCGGGAGACTATTTCGACGCGCCGTCGCTGAAGCCGCTCGACGAAATGGGTTTCCGCAGCGGGAACGCCGCCGCGCAGCAGCTTGATTCTCCCGCCGCTCCCGCGAACGAGGGCTATCAGAATCCGGGCGAAGACTGATTTTTTCTCAGGAGAAAGCGCTTTCATGAAAAATTTTCTGCAGAGGTTTTTTCGCGGGAACGCGCCGCGCGCGGCGCGTTCCGCGCTTTGGGCGGGAACGCTGCTCGCCGTCGTTTCCGCGTGTTCCTATTCGCTCGGCAACCGCGGAGAGCTCCCGTTTTCGACGATTGAAATCGCGCCGATCGTGAACGAGGCGGATTTGCCGCAGGCGCAGGCGACGCTCGCCCGCGAAATCGCGGATGCGCTGAACCGCGAGCCGAAGCTGAGCACCGTCATCGACCGCGGCGACGCGGAGCTCGAAATCGTGATTTCGGATTACCGCCGAAGCATTTCCTCCACGGCGAGCCGCGATTCCGTGCTCGCGAGCACGCAGAATCTGACGCTTGTGCTGAAATGCTCGCTGCTGAACAAGCGGACGGGGAAATACTATTTCCGCAACCGCTCGATTTCCGTTTCGACGGAAGTCTACACGGGGCAGGCGCCGGGACTCGGCGAGCCTCAGTCGTTCCCCGTGCTTTCCCGCGAGGCGGCGCGCAAAGTCCGCGATCTGGTGACGAACGTGTGGTGACCGCCGCGCCGCGTTCCCGCCGCCGCGCCGGAGCTCTTTCCGCGAGAACGCTTCCGCGGCGTTCCCGCGCGAGGCGTTGACAAGCCCCGCGCGGTGATGTTTTCTTAAATGCAACGTTTTTTGGAGAGCTTATGATTAAAAAAATCCCGGGAATTTTCTCTACGGCGATCGGCATCGACTTGGGCACGGCGAACGTTCTCGTCTACGTCAAAGGGCGCGGCGTCATCATGAACGAACCGAGTTTCGTCGCGATCGATTCCAAGACGCGGCGGCCGCTCGCCATCGGCGAAGACGCGAAGCGCATGGCGGACCTCGCCCCGGAAGGCATCGAAATCGTGCGCCCGATGAAAAACGGCGTCATCGCCGATTTCGAGGTCAGCGAGCACATGCTGCGCTATTTCATCAGAAAAGCCGGGCAGCACTCTTTCCTCACGCATCTCACGGTCGTCATCGCGGTTCCTTACGGGATCACGCCGGTCGAGGAGCGCGCGGTGAAGGATTCCGCTTACCGCGCGGGAGCGCAGAACGTTCAGACGATTCAGGAGCCGATCGCCTCCGCGCTCGGCGCCGGGCTTCCCGTCGGAGAATCCGAAACGTCGATGATCGTCGACATCGGCGGCGGAACCTCGGAAATCGCCGTGCTTTCGCTCGGCGGGATCGTCGCGGCGAAAAGCATCCGCGTCGGCGGGGACGAGTTCGACCGCAGCATCGTCAATTACGTCAAGAGCGCCTACGGGCTCGTCATCGCGTCGAAAACGGCGGAGCAGGTGAAGCTTCAGATCGGCTCGGCGTATCCGCTCGACCAGGAGCTTTCGTTCGAAATCAAGGGCCGCGACTCCATTTCCGGCATGCCGCGCGCGCAGACGATCAACTCGACCGAAGTCCGCGACGCGCTCAAGCACAATTTCGACGACATTCTCGAAGGCATTTCCAAGACGCTGGAAATCTGCCCGCCGGAATCCGCCGGGCAGCTGCTCGACCGCGGCGCGGTGCTCGCCGGCGGCGGCGCGAAAATCCGCGGTCTCGCGCGCTTCCTCAGCGACAAGACGGGCATTCCGTTTTTCGTGGCGGAAGAGCCGCTGCGCTGCGTCGTCAACGGCACGGGCATCATCATCGAAAACTCGAACTGGAACACGTTCCGCCGCTGATTCCTTCCGCTCGCGGAAAACGGCCCGGAAAGAGGGCGCGCGGCGTTCCCGCCGGAAGAAGAAACCCGTTCCCGCGTTCCCGCCGATGACTCCGGAAATCCGCAATCTCCGCCCGTTTTTTTTCCTTTTCGCGGGCATGTTCGTCTGGTGGTTCGCGCCGGCGGCGGCGCGGCGCGCGGTCTACGAAGCGGTTTACGAGTTCGAGGCGCCGTCCTTCATCCTTTCTTCTCGGATGCGTGAGCTCGCGCAGTATTGGGAACTGCGTTCCCGCTCCGAGAACGACCTGATCCGCGCCGGGCGCGACGCTTCGCGGCTGGCGGCGACGATGCAGTATGAAATTTCCCGCAACGCCGCGCTGCGTGCGGAAAATCTTCGCCTGGAAAAACTGCTCGGTCTGCCTTCGCGCCCGGAATACCGCACCGTTCCCGCGCGCACGGTTCAGCGGCGCCTGGGCATGTGGTGGCAGCAGCTCGTGCTGCGTCGCGGCGAGGAAGACGGCGTGCGGCCCGGCTGTCCCGTCGTCACGGCCTACGGCGTTGTCGGGCGCGTGCGCGAAGTGTTTTACGACACCTGCGTCGTCGAGCTGATTTCCTCGCCCTCGTTCCGCATTTCCGCGCGCATCGCCGGCATGGAAAACCGCCCGGTGACGTATCAGGGCGCGGGCGCGGCGCCGTTCGGAAAACCGCGCGGAAAAATCAGCGACGTTCCCGCCGACGCGGTTTTGCCCGGCGGCGGCGCGCGGCTCGACGTCGTCACTTCCGGACTCGGCGGAATTTTTCCCGCCGGGCTGAAAATCGGCTCCGTCGCGGGAACGGCTGCGCGCTCGGGCGACGGAATTTTTCGCGAGGCGGACGTCGCGCTTTCGCAGGATTTGGCGTCGATCGAGGAGGCGGCGATTCTCGTTCCCGTCATCCCGGACGTTTCGGAAACGCCGGCTCCGCGCGCGTAAGGACGCAGAGAAAAGATGCGGGAACGGCTGAAAAAGATTTTTTCCTCCGGGGCGTTCTTTTGGATTCCCGGCTGCGCCGCGGCGTATCTGTGGATTTTTCTCGCGGGAACGGCGGCGGACGCGCTATCGCCGCTGAATCTCGACGTTTTCGCGCCGGGCATCCTCGTCGTCGTTCCCGCGCTGCTGATGCCGCTGCAGCGCGGATTCGCCGTCGCGCTCGTTTCGGGGCTGCTTTTCGACGCGTCGCTCCCGATTCCCTATGAAACGATGGAGGCGGCGTTGGGCGCGTCGGCGGAATACGTTTCGCTGTTCGGAGAAACGGCGGTGAACGTGCCTTCGACGACGGGCTTCGGCATGATGTGGACGGCGATTTTCTTCTTCGTGCTGCGCTTTTTCCGCCGCTTCGTCGCGGAGGATTCGCCGCGGGAATGGCTGTTCTGCGCGCTCGCCGTGAATTTCGTGATTTTCCTGCTCTGGGCCTGCGGGATCGGCTGGAGCCGTCTCGGAACGGCGGAGTTTTGGCTGAGCTTCGCCGCGGACGCGCTGACGGCTTCCGCGTTCATCGTGCTGCTCGGCTGGTGGTATTTCGACGCCGTCGTTTCGCTCTACCGCATCTGCGGCGCGGATTTGCTCGGAGAAGAACGGGAGGCGGCGGCATGAGCGTTTTGGGCGAAGTCAGGCTCTTCGGGTTCAGCCCGCGGCGCATGATCGTCATTTTCGCGCTGATCGGCGCCGCGCTGATTTACCTGGTCGGCGGGCTCGCGGTGCGGCAGATTTTCCGCCGCGACGAATATTTGCGGCAGTTCGAAAACCAGAGCCTGCGCTACGTGACCGTTCCCGCCGCGCGCGGCGACATTTTGGATCGGCACGGGAACGTCATCGTCTCGAGCCGGCCGCGTTTTTCCGTCGTCATCGATTTGGGAACGCTGCGGGAAGAGTTCGCGGAGACGGCGCGGCGCGACATCCGCGACGCGCGGCGGGAACGGGAAAAATTTCCGGACATGAAGGTCGACGCGGCGGCGCTGCGCGCGCAGGCGGCGACGAAAGTCGTCCAGCAGCATCTCGATCGCGTGAACAAGGCGATAGGGCGTTCCCGCGTGCTCGATCCCGCGACGCTTTCGCGCTATCTCGGCGGGAAACGCGTGCTGCCGTTCCCGCTCGCGGAAAAACTGACGGAGACGGAGCGCGCGCGCTTCGTCGAAGCGTTCCCGCCGGACGCGCCCGAGCAGCTTTACGTCGAGACGGAGCGCACGTATCCCTACGGAAAGCTCGCGGCGCATTTCATCGGCCGCCTGGAAAAGGACGACGGCGGCGCTCTCGCGGATTTGCCCGAAGACAGCCGCGGCATGCGCGTCACGCAGCGCGCGGGAAAGCAGGGCAGTTTCGGCATCGAACGGCAGTTCGACGAAATGATCCGCGGGCGCGACGGCTACCAGCTGTGGCAGGTCGACAACATGGGCTACCTGCACAAAAAGCTCGACGAACGCAAGCCGGAGAAAGGCGCGCCGTTCGTTTCGTCCTTCGATTTGGAGCTGCAGAAAACGGCGGAAGAGGCGCTGGATTCGCGTTCCCGCGCGGGAGCCGTCATCGCGCTCGACGTGCGCACCGGCGAGGTGCTGGCGGCGGCCTCCGCGCCGTCGTTCGACCCGCGCGAAGGCATCGACGGCTTTTCCGTCGAGTATTACCGTTCCCTTGAAGAAAGCCGCGCGCTTTGGAACCGCGCGCTCATCGGCCGCTATCCGCCGGGATCGACGTTCAAGCTCGTCACCGCGGTCGCCGCGATGCGCTCGAAAACGTTCAACGACAGCGCCGAAATCGCGAAAATTTCCCCGCATTCCGCCGCGGCGAAACGGCCGTCGGGTCCGATTTCTCCGACGGAAAAATTCGACTGCGGCGCGTTTCTCGTCGTGAACGGGCAGCGCAGACCGGAGCACGATTTGATCGCGTTCGGCGAAGTCGATCTCGCGCGGATGATCCGCGTTTCGTCGAACGTTTACTGCTACAACGCCGCGCTGATTCTCGGCATCGGGCCCATCGCCGCGGAAGCCTTCCGCTTCGGCTTCGGCGAACACGTGCCGCTGGACTTGAGCGAGGCGAAGTCGGACGTGCTCGGCCGGCTCGTCGTCGCGAATCCCGAATTCAAACTGCAGGACGGACGCGGGCGCTGGGTCGCCGGCGACACGACGAACGCCGCCATCGGGCAGGGCTTCAACCTGACTTCGCCGCTGCACATCGCGTGCATGACCGCGTCGCTGGCGCGGCGGGAAACGCGCACGCGTCCGTCGGTCGTGCACGATCCCGCGCGCGTCGATCCCGCGACGGGGCTCGCGCGCGTCGACCACGGCGGCGAGCCGATCGGCATTTCCGACGAAGCCTACGGCGAGATTCTGCGCGGCATGATCGAGTGCGTCGCCTACGGCACGGGAAAAAGGGCGCGGGTCGACGGGCTGGAAGTCGCCGCGAAGTCGGGAACGGCGCAGTGGAACGCGCGGGAACGGACGGAGCTCGCGTGGTTCACGGCGTTCGCTCCCGCGCGCGATCCGCGCATCGCCGTGACCGTCGTCGTCGAAGGGCTTCCCGGAGAAAACATCGGCGGCGGGCTCGCCGCCGCTCCCGTCGCGGGAGCGGTTCTGAAACGCTGGAAAGAGCTTTATTTCCGCCCCGGCGAAAGCGTTCCCGCGGAGAAAAACGCCCGCGCGGAGTGAGCGCGTTCCCGCGGCGCGTTAGCTTTGCGTTAAGGCGCGTCAGAAAACTTGACTTGCGTTTTGGCGCCGCGTAAATTCCCGCTCGGTCATTTTTCGCTTATAAACCCTATGCATACAGACATCATCAGCCAGCCCATTTTCTGGGCGATTCCCGCGGCATCCGCCGTCGCGCTCGCGTTCGCGGCGCATTTTTACCGGCAAATGAAAACGTGCGACGAAGGCACGCCGACGATGCGGCGGATCGCGCAGCATGTGCGCGACGGCGCGATGGCGTATCTGAAACAGCAATACAAAATCGTCGCCGCCGTCTTCGTCGTGCTCGCCGTGCTTTTCGCCGTGCTCGCCGCGAACGGGCTGCAGAACCCGGTCGTTCCCGTGGCGTTTCTGACGGGCGGCTTCTTTTCCGGACTCGCCGGGTTTTTCGGCATGAAGACGGCGACTTACGCCAGCGCGCGGACGGCGCGCGCCGCGCAGAACTCGCTCGATTCGGGGCTGAAGGTCGCGTTCCGCTCCGGCGCGGTGATGGGGCTCGTCGTCGTCGGGCTCGGGCTGCTGGACATTTCGCTTTGGGCGCTCATTCTCGACTGCTGCGCGCATTGGATCGACGAGACGGCGACGGGAACGCACAAGATGATTTTCATCACGACGACGATGCTGACCTTCGGCATGGGCGCGGACCTTTACGAATCCTACTGCGGCTCGATTCTCGCGACGGCGGCGCTGGGCGCGGCGGCGTTCGTCGGCTTCGGCGCGGACGCGGACGTTTCCGTCGCGATGCAGATTAAGGCGGTGCTCGCGCCGATGCTCATCGCGGCGGTCGGCATTCTGCTTTCGATTTTCGGAATTTACCTGGTGCGCACGAAAGAGGGCGCGACGATGAAGAATCTCCTCGGCGCGCTCGGCCGCGGCGTGAACATTTCCTCCGCGCTGATCGTCGTCGCGACGTTCGCGATTCTGCGCCTGCTCGACATGCCGAACTGGGTCGGCGTCTCGCTGGCGGTCGTCGTCGGGCTGATTGCGGGAATCGTCATCGGACAGGCGACGGAATACTACACGTCGCATTCCTACAAGCCGACGCGCCGCGTCGCGGAATCGGCGAAGACGGGGCCGGCGACGGTCATCATTTCCGGCATCGGTCTGGGAATGCTTTCGACGTGCATTCCCGTGGTGACGATCGTCGTCGCCATCGTGCTCTCGTTCATTTTCGCCGCGGGCGGCTTCGGGCTGCGCGACGGCGTGACGCTCGCGAACGTCTTTTCCGCGGAAAATCTCGGCTTCGGGCTTTACGGGATCGGCATCGCGGCGGTCGGGATGCTTTCCACGCTCGGCATCACGCTCGCTACGGACGCCTACGGACCGATCGCCGACAACGCCGGCGGGAACGCCGAAATGTCCGGGCTGGAGCCGGAAGTGCGCCGGCGCACGGACGCGCTCGACGCGCTCGGGAACACGACGGCGGCGACGGGCAAGGGCTTCGCCATCGGCTCGGCGGCGCTCACGGCGCTCGCGCTGCTCGCTTCCTACATCGAGGAGATCCGCATCGCGCTGCTGCGCATCGTCAAAGGCGGCGGAGACCTGAGCTCGCTTCCCGACGCGCTGCGGGCGGACGCGGGAACGACGGCGCAGCAGCTTGCGGAGAAAATTCAGACGGCGAACTTCGTCGACTTCATGGCGTGGTACGACGTGACGCTGATGAATCCGCGCGTGCTCGCGGGCATGTTCGTCGGCTCGATGATGGCGTTTCTTTTTTGCGGGCTGACGATGAACGCCGTCGGCCGCGCGGCGCAGAGCATGGTCGTCGAAGTGCGCCGCCAGTTCAAGGAAATTCCCGGCATTCTCGAGGGGAAGGGAACGCCGGACTACGCGCGCTGCGTCGCGATTTCCACCAAGGGCGCGCAGCGCGAGATGCTCGTGCCTTCGCTGATCGCGATCGTCGTTCCGATTCTGACGGGCGTCGTGCTCGGCATCGCCGGCGTGATGGGGCTGCTCGTCGGCGGGCTCGCGGCGGGTTTCGTGCTCGCGGTGTTCATGGCGAACTCCGGCGGCGCGTGGGACAACGCGAAAAAGTTCATCGAAGAAGGCAATTTCGGCGGAAAAGGTTCCGAGCGGCACAAGGCGACGGTCGTCGGCGACACGGTCGGCGATCCGTTCAAGGACACGTCCGGACCGAGCCTGAACATCCTCATCAAGCTGATGAGCATGGTCGCGATCGTCGTCGCCGGGCTGACCGCCGCATGGTCGCTCTTCTGAGCCGTTTCGGCGCGTTCCCGCGCTCCAAAAAAAAGGCGTTCCCGCAAGCGATGCGGGAACGCCTTTTTCTTTCGGCGAAACGCGCGGGAACGCTCACGCCTTGTCGCGAAAAACGAAATAGACCGCGCCGACGATGCACAGGAACGCCCAAAGGTAGTCCCAGCGCCATTTTTCGCCCATGAACAGCAGCGCGAACGGCACGAAGACGCACAGCGTAATCACTTCCTGCATGATTTTGAGCTGACCCAGCGCCAGCCCGCCGCCGTAGCCGAGGCGATTCGCGGGAACCATGATCATGTATTCGAAAAACGCGATGCCCCAGCTCGCCAAAACGGCGATGAAAAGCGGCGCGGTCTTCAGCCCCTTCAAGTGCCCGTACCAGGCGTACGTCATGAAGCAGTTCGACAGAATCAGCAGCGCCGCCGTCTTGAAAATGACAAGATTCATTGAACCGAAAATGCTCTCTCCGCCGCGCCGTTTTTTCAAGCGCGAAAATTTCTTTTCCGTCCCGTTCCCGCGAGGCAGGGAACGCGCGCGTCGCGAAGTCTCAAAAAAAAAACGAAAAAGAGCTTGCACGGACACTTTTTTTTTTTGTCAGAATCGCGGTCACGGAAATGAGACATGCTCCCGCGGCGACGCGGCGGCGGTTTCGTTCCCGAGAAATTCTCATCGTTTTATTCCTGAACAACACAATATATCATCATGAAGAAATATATCACAGTCGCGGCGCTTCTCGCCGCAGGATCGGCGTTCGCGAACGCCGACGTCGTCACGATCGCCGAGGGTTTCTTCGGCAGCGAAGGTTCGACCTCCGCCACGTTCAAAGGCGGACAGTGGGGCAAACCGTTCAACGGCATATGGACGGCTGATTCGGACGCTTCCGGCGGCGTTTTCGGCGCGGAGACGGACAGCTTCACTGACGTCTACAACTACGGGCTCAGCGGCGGCGCCGCTGGCTGGAGCGCGGGAACGCTCTACTACGGCACGTCGAGCAACAGTCAGATCGGCGACGCCGCCAATGCGCCGATGCTCACGGTTTCCGAGGGGAGCGCCAGCATCACCAACATCGCGGTCACGGGAAAGGGCGCGACGGTCGCCGTCATCCAGAACACGATCTCCGCGGCCGATCTGCAGAGCGTCACCGATCTGTCGCTCAGCTTTACGGTCGGCTCGGATCCGGTTGACGTCGCGGTGTTCTATCTCGCGAACGGAGGCGGCGCATACGACGTCAAGCGTCTCGGTCTCGGGAAATATTCGTCCGAGGGCGCGCAGTCGCTGACGCTCGACTATTCCGCGATTGACGCGACGAAGGACGGAACCTTCGTGGTCGCCGTCCGCAATGTCGGGAGCAGCTGGACTTACGTCGGCGCGAACGACCTGACGTGGTCGGGAACGTCCGCGATTCCGGAACCGTCGGCGTTCGGCCTGCTCGCCGGCTTGGGCGCGCTCGCGCTTGTCGCCTCGCGCCGCCGCCGCAAATAAGACGAAGCTCGAACGCTTCCTGAAAAACGTTCCCGCGGGAATTTTCCTGCGGGAACGTTTCTTTTTTTCGCCGCCGCGGGAACGGCAACGAAAAAAAACTCTCCCGCTTGCGCGAGGAGAGCTTTTTTTTGTGAGCGGACGATTGCTTTCGCGTCTTTCCCTTATTTTTCGATGAGGGATTTTCCCGTCATTTCCGGAGGCGTCGGCAGCCCCATCATGTCGAGAATCGTCGGCGCGATGTCGCCGAGGGCGCCGCCGTTCTGCCGCAGCTTGAGGTTTTTCACGCCTTTTCCGTAGAGCACGACTTCGACGGGGTTGAGCGTGTGCTGCGTGTGCGGGCCGTCCGTGGCTTCGTCCCACATTTCGTCGACGTTCCCGTGGTCGGCGGTGATGAGCATGTCGACGCCGCATTCGTCGGCGGCGGCGCAAATGCGCGCGAGGCATTTGTCCACGGTTTCGACCGCCTTGATGATGGCGGGCTGCTTGCCGGTGTGCCCGACCATGTCGGGATTGGCGAAGTTCGTGACGATGAGCGCGTATTTTCCGCTGCGCAGCGCGGCGATCGTGGATTCGCAGACGCCTTCCGCGGACATTTCCGGCTTCTGGTCATAGGTGGCGACTTCCTTCGGCGAGGGAATCAGGCCGCGTTCCTCGCCCGGGAACGGCTCGTCGCGGTAGTCGTTGAAGAAGAACGTGACGTGCGGGAACTTTTCCGTTTCCGCCGTGCGGTATTGCTTCAGGCCCTGCTTTGCGATCCAGTCGCCGAGGATGTTTTTCATCGGCTCGGGCTTCGGGAACACGACGTTGGGGCAGAGGCCCTTCTGGTATTCGGTCATCGTCGCGTAGTAGATGTCGAGCTTTTTCGGGCGCGGGAACGCGTCGAATTTCTCGTCGATGAACGCGTGCGTGAGCTCGCGCGGGCGGTCGCCGCGGAAGTTGAAGAAGATGACGCTGTCGCCGTCGCTGATTTTTCCGACGGGAACGCCGTTTTTGACGATGCGCGTGGGCAGGACGAATTCGTCGCCCTGTTCGGAATCGCTGGACGGATTCTTGTAGTACCGCTCGACGGCGGCGGTCGCGGATTCCGCGGTGAGCGCGTCGCCGCCGGTCAGGCAGGCGTAAGCTTTTTCGACGCGGTTCCAGCGGTTGTCGCGGTCCATCGCCCAAAAGCGCCCGGCGACGGTGGCGATTTCGCCGAGACCGATTTCGGCGCATTTGTCCTCGATTTCCTTGATGAAGCCGACGCCGCTGGTGGGCGGGCTGTCGCGTCCGTCCATGAACGCGTGGATGCACACGGCGGGAACGCCGGCGGCCTTCGCGCCGCGGATGAGCCCGTAAAGGTGCGGGAGCGTGGAGTGCACGCCCGCCGCGCTCGCGAGGCCCATCAGGTGCAGCACGCCGTTGTTTTTCTTGGCGTTTTCGAAAGCGGCCTGCAGCACGGCGTTTTTCTTCATGCCCTCGTCGGTCAGCCCGATGTCGATGCGCATGATTTCCTGCGGAACGATGCGCCCGGCGCCGATGTTCTGGTGGCCGACTTCGGAGTTGCCCATGATGCCTTCGGGCAGGCCGACGGCGGGACCGTGCGCCGCGACTTCCGTGCGAGGCCATTCGGCGGAAAGCTTGTTCGAAAACGGAATGTCCGCGATTTTCAGCGCGTTGTATTTGTCCTGTTCGCGATGGTGGTTCGCGCCCCAGCCGTCGCGGATGACGAGTAGAACTGTTTTGCTCATAAGTGAAAAAAATTCTGAGGCTTTCGCGGGAACGCGACAAGGATTTTCTCGGGCGCGCGGGCGCGGAACCGCGCGCCTTTTCCGCGCCGGGGAAAGCCGCCCGAGCGTTTTCTTTTTGCGTTCCCGCCGCGGGCGGTTTTTCATTGCGTTTCTGCATATGGACACGGCGGACAAAAAAAGCGGCCCGGGCGGGCGCCGCGTTTCTTCCATCGAACGGATTCTCGGTCGGATCGACGATTTGGATTCGACGAATCTCGCGATTCTCGTGCAGCGGCTCGCGCGGGAACGCGCGCTGTTCGAGATGCTTTTCAACACGATCGACGAGGGCATCATCGTCATCGACGACGCGGGAACGGTCGAATACGCCAACAGCGCCGGAATGCGCATGGTCGGGCTGCGCGCGAACGAGACGGGAACGGCCGTGCTGTGGAAGCTCGTTCCCGACCTCGCGCGCTCGCTGAATTTTCTGCCGGGCGGCGAGGACACGCTCGCGCCGAACATCACGCGCGACGCGGAGGTTTTCTACCCGGAGCACCGTTGGCTGCGCCTGCAGTTCAGCCGCATCCCGCTCCCGGAAAAAAAGACCGCTCCCGCGCGCTTCGTCGTGATTCTGCGCGACATCACGGCGGACAAAAATTCGACGGAGGAAATGATCGAGAGCGAGCGCGTGAATTCCATTTTCACGCTCGCCGCGAGCGTCGCCCACGAAATCGGCAATCCGCTCAATTCGATGAAGATTCATCTCGAGCTCATCCGCCGCAAGCTCGAAAAAACGACGCTCCCGGAAAAAGCCGCGGGAACGGTGAAAAATTCCCTCGGCGTGTGCCTCGAAGAAATTTCGCGTCTCGACGAAATTCTGAAAAACTTCCTCGGCGCGATCCGCCCGCAGAAACCGGCGCTCGCCAGGACGAATCTGCTCGAAGTCGTGCTCGACGTGCTCGGCGTGCAGAAGGCGGAGCTGGAAAACCGCAACATCCGCTGTTCGATGACGCAGGTCAGCAAGGAGCTGCCCGTCGTTCTCGGCGACGTTTCGCAGCTCAAGCAGCTCGTCTTCAACGTGACGAAAAACGCGATGGAGGCGATGCAGGACGGCGGCAGCATCGCCATCGAGACGGACTGCGACGACGCCTTCGTCTTCCTGCGCGTCAAAGACACGGGCTGCGGCATCAGCCGCGACGATATTTCGAAAATTTACGAGCCGTTCTTCACGACGAAGGACAACGGCCACGGCCTCGGCATGATGATCGTCATGCGCATCATGCGGGAACACGGCGGGCAGGTCGGCATCGACAGCGAGCCGGGAAAGGGCACGACGGTGACGCTGCAGTTCCCGAAGCCGGAGGCGCGCGCGCGAATGCTCCCGTCCGCAGGAAAATCCTGAACGCTTTTTTTTTTGCGATGACGAAAACGAAGAAAATTTTGGCGGGAACGCTTGCCGCCGCCGCGCTCGCCGCCGCGCTCGCCGTCGCCGCAAGCGTTTCCGCGTCGCGCTTCGCCGAACCGCCCGCGGCGCCCGCGGGAACGGAATTTCCCGTGCGGCTCGGCGGGAAGACGCTTTC
>DVOG01000133.1 GCA_018713755.1 Candidatus Spyradosoma merdigallinarum
TGTGCTTGCCGCCGGCGCGGATGCACTTCTGCGAGTCCGCCGCGCGGCGCGTCGGATACGGGCAGGGAATCTGCCCGAGGAAAATCGGCACGAACTGGTTCATGCCCGCGTTCGTGAAAAGCAGATTCGGCGAATCCGGAAGCAGGCTCGAAGAAGGCACGATCCGGTGATTCTTCGCTTTGAAGAAATCAAGAAAAGACTGGCGGATTTCGGAGGATGTCATGACGAAAATTCAAAAGCGTTAATTTCACTCTTTGCCGCGCGCGGCGTAAAGCGCAAAAGCGCGCGGAAACGGGAACGCCCGCGAGCCGCGGGAACGCTCAGGCGCCGCTCCCGCGCCGGCGCGCAAGCCGCACGCCGATGTCCGCGCATTCCGCGCCGACGGGAGCGTCCGGCTTGCGCACCGCGACTTCGACTTCCGCGACCTGCGGGAACGCCGCGAGGAGCTCTTCCGCGATCGTTCCCGCGAGCCGCTCGATCAGGCGGAACGGCGGACGCGCTTCGACGCAGGCCTTCGCCGCGGCGATCGCGCGCGCGTAATCGACGGTTTTTCCGAGCTCGTCCGTCGACGCGGCGGCGGCGAGCGGCAGCCGCATTTTCAGGTCGACGAAAAACCACTGCCCCGCGCGGTTTTCGCTTTCGAAAACGCCGTGATAGCCGTAGGCCTTAATGCCGCGCACGAAAATTTCGTCCAGTTCGTCGTTCATTTTTTTTCGGGAAAGTTCAGCGTTAAAAAGAAAAAAGCGCGAATGCGCGCGGGAACGGCTCAGAGCGCCCGCACCTCGTCGACGGGAATCTGCGTGCGGAACCATTTGCGCTGCTTCGCGGCGAGCTGCCGCGTGGAAAGCGCGATCGCCTCGGCGAGCGCGGGAACGCCTCCGGGTTCGCCCTGCCGGAGCCACGCCGCGGTTTCGCGGTAGCCGATCGCGTCGCCCGCCGGCGTTCCCGGCCGCAGCATTCCCGCGGCGAGCAGCGCGCGCACTTCGTCCGCGAGCCCGTCGTCGAGCATTTTCCGCGCGCGCGCCTCGATGCGCCGGTTCAAATCCTCCTTCTCCCGCACGAAAAGCACCGTGCGCTTCGGGAACGCCGCGAACGCGCTCTGCCCCGCGTCGAACGCCGCCTTCAGCTCCGCGAGCGTCTTCCCGGACGCGAGGCAGCGCTCCAGCCCCTTGGCGACGCGCCGCGGGTTTTTCCAGTCGAAATTTTCCGGCGCGGCGTTCCCGCCGGCGTTGAGCGCCCGTAGCGTTTCCTCGGCGAACGCGTTCCCGCGCGCGAGAATTTCCGCGACGCGTTCCCGCACCGCCTCGGAGATTTCGAGCGCGTCCGCGACGGGCGAAAAAAACGCCTTGAGATAAAAGCCGCTGCCGCCGCAGACGAGGATTTTCTTCCCGCGGGAAAGGATGTCGTCCGCGGTTTTCCGCGCGTAAGCGACGTAGTCGCCGACGGAAAATTTCTCGTTCGGCGCGACGAGGTCGATGCCGTGATGCGGCACGCGGGAACGCTCCTCGCGCGTCGGCTTCGCCGTCCCGATGTCCATGCCGCGGTAAACGTTCGTCGAGTCGCAGGAAAGAATTTCCGCGCCGATCTTTTCCGCGCAGGCGAGCGACGCCTCCGTCTTGCCGACGGCGGTCGTTCCCGTGAAAATGAGAATTTCCCTTTCTTCCGCCACGGAAGGAAAAACGCCCGCGGGCCGCCCGTTTTTTCTCAGGAGAAAATGCAGAACTCGGCCAGCGCGTAGCCGACGGGAGCGACGAAAATCAGCGAGTCGAGCAGGTCGAGCGCGCCGCCGATGCCGGGAATCGTCGCGCCGGAATCCTTGTCGCCCGCGATGCGCTTGAAGGCGCTTTCGACGAGGTCGGAAACGACGCTCGTTCCCGCGACGGGAACGGCGCAAAGCGCGGCGAGAAGCGGAGAAAATCCGGGAAACGAAGCGCTCCACGCGCCGAAATGCCCGAGCGCCCAGGCGAGCCCCGCGCTCCCGAGCACGGAAAAGACGACGCCGCCGGCGACGCCTTCCCAGGTCTTGTTCGGGCTGACGTTCGGCGCGAGCTTGCGCTTCCCGAAACGGCAGCCGATGACGAGCCCGCCGATGTCCGTGAACTTCGCGGCGAGCACGATCCACACGCACAGCCAAACGCCGTCCATCCCGAAAATTCCCGCCAGCAGCGCGTAAAAGCTGACGGCGAGCGGAATGTAAAGCAGACCGAAAACCGTGGAGAACGCCTTCGCCCAAGCCGGAATTTTCCGCTTCGCCAGCAGCAGCAGGCCCAGCGCGAAAATCGCGCCGGCGGCGCCGAGCAGCGCGGGAACGCTCCGCCGCGCCTCCTCCGGATCGGTCTCCGCCGAATAAAAAAGCAGAATCGGGAGCGCCGCGCCCAAAACCAGCCCCATGACCGTGCGCGGCCGCCCGCCCATGTGCTCGGCAAGCTTGTAAAACTCATACAGCGCGAGCACGGAAACGAGCGTCATCAGGCCGATCGCGCCGTAAACGCCGCCGAAATAGACCGAACAGAACAGCAGCGAAATCAGAAAAACCGTGCTGACGCAGCGCCGGGCGAAGCTGTGCGACGAAAAATACAGGCTGACTTTGAGGAAAAGCGTTCTCAAATTCATAACGGGGAAAAGATACAGAGTTTTTCCCTCTCCCGCGAACAGAAAAATCCGCTCGACGTTCCCGCCGGAATCCTTTTGACTGCCGCCCATGCCCGCCGCTCCTCTCACGCCTCCCGCCGACCGCGTCGCCGAAGTCCAGGGACTTTTCGGTCCCGTTTCCCTCTCCGAGCGCACGTTCCAGAAGCTTTGGCGCGGCGGGAACTTCCGCGCGGAAAACCTGCGCACGCTCTCGGGAAAAACGCTCGAAATCGTTTCCCGCGGCAAATGGAACCGCCTCGACGGGCCGGATTTTCTCGGCGCGGAATTCCGCATCGGCGG
Organism: Candidatus Spyradosoma merdigallinarum; assembly: GCA_018713755.1. Taxonomy (GTDB): domain Bacteria; phylum Verrucomicrobiota; class Verrucomicrobiia; order Opitutales; family UBA953; genus Spyradosoma; species Spyradosoma merdigallinarum. The sequence goes on from DVOG01000133.1 coordinate 2,932, forward strand.
CGAACGCGTCGTCGGCGACGTCGAATTTCATTTTTACGCGGAGGATTGGGACGCGCACGGACACGGCGCGAATCCCGCCTTCGGAAACGTCGCGCTGCACGTGCTGCTGTTCCCGCCGAAAAAGGACTTCCCGCGCCGGAACGCCGCCGGAAACGCGATGGAGACGTTTCTGCTGCTCCCGCACCTGAACGTCGACGTCGAGGAATACGCCTCGGCGGAGGCGCTCGCCGCCATCGAAGGCCGCGCGGAAGGCGACGCGACGCTCGAATTTCTGCTGCGGAAAAACCTGCGGGAACGCGAAGAGCTCCTCGTCGCCGCGGCGCGGGAACGCTGGGCGCAGAAGACCGCGTTCATGCGCCGCCGCCTCGAAAAGACGCCGCCGGACGCTCTGCTGCACGAGCTCGTCCTGGAAACGCTCGGCCTGCGCCGCAACCGCCCGCAGATGTCGCGGCTCGCGCTGAAATTTTCTCCGTCGGCGATGCTGCTCGCCGGCGCCGAGGCGCTGTTCCGGGCGGCGGAGGGAGCGTGGACGCTCGCCGGCGTGCGCCCGGCGAACCATCCGCGCGCGCGGCTGGGACAATATTTGACGCTGCTCGAAAAAAATCCCGCGTGGGCGCGGCAGCTGCGCGACGCCGCGAAACGCCTTCCCGCGGGCAAGGACTTTTTCCTCTCCGGGAAAGCGTTCCGCTCGACGGAAAAACTGCCGGCGCTGCGCAGATTTTTCGCGGAGGAAATTTTCGCGGGAACGGTCGGCGGCACGCGCTTCGACACGCTGATGTGCGACGCGGTCATCCCGATGCTCGCCGCGGAATCCGGCGAAAATTTTTTCCCGGCGTGGTATCACTGGTTTCTCGGCGACGCTCCCGCGAAAACCGCCGCGCTGCTGCGCGAGGCGGAACTCGTCTCGCGGGAGCGCCCGCTCTGCAACGGCGCGTTTCAGGGACTGCTGCAGATTTTCCTCGCCCGCGGAAACGGCGCGGGAACGTGAGGCCCGCGGGAACGCGCGCGGTTTCTCCTCGCGAAAGCTCAGGCGCGCGGATGCGCCTTTTTGTAGGCGGATTTCAGCCGCGCGAGCGTGACGTGCGTGTAAATCTGCGTCGTCGAAAGACTCGCGTGACCGAGCTGTTCCTGCACGAGGCGCAAATCCGCGCCGCGGTCGAGCATGTGCGTCGCGCAGGAATGCCGCAGCTTGTGCGGCGTGATGTCCGTCGGGAGCCCGGCGAGCGCGAGATATTTTTTCAGCTGCCGCTGCACCGCCGCCGGCGAAAGCGGCTTCCCGCTCTTCCCGCGAAAAAGCGGCGCGCCGCGCGCGGCCCCGCCCTGCGCCTTCGCCAGCGCCCGCAAAGCGTCCAGCGCCGCGCCGCCGACGGGAACGACGCGCGTTTTTCCGCCTTTCCCGAGCACGCGCGCCGTTCCCGCGGAAAAGTCGATCGCCTCCGCGGTCAGCCCGCAAAGCTCGCCGACGCGCAGCCCGCCGCCGTAAAGCGTCTCGAGCGCCGCGCGGTCGCGCAGGCACTGCGCCTCGTCGACGAGCCCTTCTTCAAACGCCTGCTGCGGCATCGCGAGCAGTTCGGCCGCCTGCTGCTCGGTCAGAAATTTCGGCAGCGTCTTCGGCAGTTTCGGCAGAACGACTCCCGTGAGCGGCGACGCCGCGAGCCTTCCTTTTCGGCGCAGCCAGAGAAAAAACGTCCGCAGCGCGGAAACGTGGTTGTGGAGCGTCCGCCGGGAAAGCGGCGCGTTCCCGCGGCCGCGCTCGATGACGAAATCCCGGACGTCCCGCCGCGAAATCGAGGCGAAGTCCCCGCGAAAGCCGCAGGCGTTCTCCGCCCAGCGCGCGAAGTCGCGCAGCGCCTCCTCGTAATTGCGCACCGTGTTGGGCGAAAGCCGCCGCTCGTTCGCGAGGTGCGCGCAGAATTCCCCGACCGTTCCCGCGCCGGGATAATCCTGCCGCGGCGCTTTTTCAGGACTCATCCGTTCCTGTTCCCGTATTCCGCCGTGACTTTGATCGTGATGCCGCCGCGCGCGCCGAACTCGCCGACGACTTCGCACCAGACGGGATCGAGCGCCGCGACGAGGTCGTCCAAAATCTGATTCGTGACGTGTTCGTGAAACGTGCCTTCGTTGCGGTAGGACCACAGATAAAGCTTGAGCGACTTCGATTCGACGATTCTCTCCGCGGGAACGTAGCGTATCGTCAGCGTCGCGAAATCGGGCTGTCCCGTCGCCGGGCAGACGCAGGTGAATTCTTCCGTGCGCAGCTCGACGAGGTAGCGCCGCCCGCGGTTGTGGTTCGGGAACGTTTCGAGCCGCCGCGCGGGAACGTTTTTCGTCGCGCCGATGGACAGCCCTTTCAGATCTTCCGGTTGCGTAAGCATGGCGCGGAATTTACGGCGGAGGCGGCGTTCCCGCAACGAGAAAACGGGGATTGCGCTCGTAAAAGTTTCCGCGGGAACCGGCGGGAAAGAAACGGCTTGCCCCGCGGACGAAAAACGCCACGCTTGTCGGCGATGCCGTCGCCTTTTTCCGAAAAACCCGAAGAAACGATCGGCGCGCTCGGCGAAGCGGAAATCATCGCCCGCGCCCGCGCCGCGTTCAGAGAAGTCTCGCCGCCGCCGCCGCGCGGCATCGGCGACGACTGCGCGGCGCTGCCCGCCGTTCCCGAAAACGCCGCCGCCGCGGGAACGACGCTCCGCCGCCTCGTCACGACGGACAGCGTCGTTTTCGGGAAACATTTCGACGAAAGCGTTTCCCCCGAAAACGCCGGGAAAAAGCTCGTCCGCCGCAACGTCAGCGACGTCGCCGCCATGGGCGGAACGCCGAGCGACGCCGTGCTCGCGCTCGTCGCGGGCGAAAATCTTTCCGCGGCGTGGCTCGAAGCCTTCCTGCGCGGCGTCGCCGAAGCCTGCGCGGAATGCGGCGTCGAGCTTTCCGGCGGAGACGTCTCGTCCGCTCCCGCGGCGGCGTTTTTTTCCGCGACGCTCGCGCTGACGGGCTTTGCGGAAAACCCGCTCCCGCGCGCGGGAGCGCGCGTCGGCGATTTTCTCTTCGTCACGGGAACGCTCGGAGGAAGCCTGCTGAAAAAGCATTTCGATTTTCGCCCGCGCGTCGCGGAAGGACTCTTCCTCGCCCGCGCTCCGGCGGGAACGGTGCGCGCCTGCATCGACGTTTCCGACGGTCTGCTGAAAGACCACGCCGCGCTGCTGCCGGCGGGAACGCACGCGGAATTCGACTTCGCCGCGCTGCCGCTTTCCGACGACGCGCGCGCGCTCGGCGGCGACCCGCTGCGGCGAATTTTCTGCGACGGGGAAGACTACGAGCTGCTTTTCGCCGTCGCGGGAACGGAGGCGGACGCCTTCGAAAGAAGCTGGCGGGAACGCTTCCCGGACGTCCCGCTTTCGCGCATCGCGCGCATCGCTGCGGGAACGAAGAACGCGCGCCTCGACGCCGCGCTTTCCGGCGCGCGCGCCTACGAGCATTTTTCGTGAAAACGAAAGCGCGGGAACGGAAACCGCCGGCTAAAAAAGCCCGGCGATTTTTTCGCTGAGAAAGAAAAACGCCGTCGCCGCCCCGCGCACGAGCGGGCCGAACACGGCGAAGAAAATCGGATTCCCCGGCGGGAGATTCAGCGCGAGCAGCAGAATCCACCAGGCGTTGCGCGCGATTTTCGCGAACGTTTCCTCGCTCATCCCGACGGCGTGGCGCAGCACGCGGGAACCGTCGAGCGGCGGCAGCGGAATCAGGTTGAAAATCGCCAGCCCGGCGTTCATCCCGACGAACATGGCGAGAAAGGGAAACGTCGTCGGCGGAAGCTGCAGCGTTCCCGAAGCGCCGAACGCGATCCCCAGCAGCACGGCGCCGAAGAGCGCGAGCAGCAGATTCATCGCAGGCCCGGAAAGCGTGATCAGGATGTCGTCCGCGCGACGCGTCTTCGCGTTAGGGAGCGAAATCTGAACCGGCTTTCCCCAGCCGATCAGCGCGACCGGGAACGAACCGAAAAGCGCCGGCAGAAAAATCATCAGCCCGGGAATCAGAAACGTTCCCAACGGATCCGCGTGCGCGAGCGGATTGAGCGTGACGCGCCCCTGCGCGCGCGGGAGCGGGTCTCCGCGCCGGTCCGCGGTCCACGCGTGCCCGAACTCGTGCAGCGCGACGCACAGCACGAGCACGATGAATTGCAGCGCCGCCCAGTGCAGCCCTCGCAGAAGATCTTCGTTCATGGCAAATTCCTTTTCTCGGAGATGATTTCAAAAACTTCCCTGCGGGAACGCTCCAGCGCGGGAACGCCCGCCGCGTCGCCGCGCAGCAGCGCCTCCGCCTCGTCGAGCCGCCCGAGCTCCGCCAGCGCGCGCGCGCGGTGAAGCGCGACGGACGCGCGCAGCAGGCCGCCGGCGGGAGCGCCGTTTTTTTCCGCCAGCGCGCCGACGGCGTTCCAGGCGGAAAGCGCGGCGTTCCAGTCCGGATTCTCCGCGTCGTAAAACGCCTGCGCGAAACGCGCGCGCGCGTCGACGTCGGCGGGAGCGACGGCGCAGGCGGCGCGAAATTCGCCCAGCATCGCCGCGTCGAGCGCCGCGCGCGACGAAAAGATTCCCTTTTCAAGCAGAACCTCGCGGAAATCCGTCAGATATTCGCCGAAGCCCAAGTGGAAATCCGCCGCGTCGGGCGCCGTTCTCACGGCGGCGGAAAAGCGCGGGAACGCCTTTTCCGGGCTTTTTCCGGCGGCGAGAATTTCGCCGAGCAGAAACTGCGCGGCGGAGAAGTCCGGATCGATTTTTTCCGCGCGCAGCAGCAATTCCTCCGCGCGCGCGGTCTCGCCGCCGTCGCGCAGAAATTCCGCGAAGCAAAACAGCGCGGGAGCGGATTCCGGGAAGCGGGCAAGCAGCGTTTCGAAGCGCGAGGCGATGTCGGACGCGCGGCGGGAACGCTCGTTTTCCGAAAGCGTCTCCGCCTCGGCGTAAAACGCCGCGCGGCGGGCGAGCACGTCGCGCAAACCGTCCTTCAGCATGAGGCGTTCCCGGGCGGCGGCGATTTCCGCGACGGCGACGTCGGACCCGGGAGAAGGCGCGCCGTCCTCCGCGGCGGGAACGGAAACGGCGCCGGCGGCGAGAAAAAGGAGCGGCGGGAAAAACGATTTCATCGCACGGCGTAGAGTTTGTGCAGCTGCCAGCCCGCGCGGAACGGAAATCCGCGCGCGCGAACCTGTGCGGAAATCGCGTCGAGCACGGCGGAATTTTCCCGCTGCGACCATTCCGGATGCAGCCAAATCGGCGCATCGGGCGCGACGCGTTCCCGCGCGATTTTCTCCGACCAAAACGCGATGTCCTCCGGCCGCGAGACGATGATTTTCAGCTCCGACGCGCGCGCCCAATTTTCCGCGAGCGGGAGGCGCGCCGTTTTCGGGCTGAGCGCGATCCAGTCGAAATCTCCGCGAATCGGGAACGCGCCGCTGGTTTCCAGATGAACCCGCAGACCGCGGGAACGCAACGCGGCGCAAAGCGGCGAAAGGTCGCGGATCGCGGGTTCGCCGCCCGTGACGACGACGAAGTCCGGGCGCGCGGCGGCGGCTTCCGCGGCGAGCGTTTCCGCGGAAAGATTTTCGAGGGAGGCCGGCGGAACGTCTCCCCACGTTCCCGCGGAATCGCACCACGCGCAGCGGATCGGGCAGCCGAAAAGCCGAATGAAAAACGCCGAGCGCCCGGCGTGCGCGCCCTCGCCCTGCCAGCTGTGAAAACGCTCGAACACGGGATAGACGCCCGCGTTCCCCGCGCGCGTTCCCGTCTCGGATTTTTTCGGCGGCGCTGAATTATTTTTATTTTTCAAAATACGCGAAATTTTTGCTGTCTTCCCCGACTTTGATCGATTTGAGCCGCGCGCGGTTCGCGGATTCCTTGCGCACGAGAGCGTCGAAAACGTCGAACAGATGCGTCGCCAGCCCTTCCGCGGAACAATTGTCGAGGATGTAAGGCTTGAACAGGTGCGGGAACGCCGCGAGCATCTTCAGCCCTTCCGCGTCGGATTTCGCGAAGAGGCACGCGTGGTCGAGATGTTCGGAAATCCACTGGCTGATGAATTTGATGCCGCCGAAATCGATGACGAAGCCGAGATGGTCCAGCTCCTCGCACGCGAACGTCAGCGTCAGCGACCAATTGTGCCCGTGCACGAACGAACAATGCCCCGGGTGCCGATGCTGAACGTGCCCCATCGGGATGTCCGTGTAAATTTTCTCGCAGGTATGCATAAAACGGGAAAAAGTATGACGAAGCGTCCGCGCCTTGCAAACAAGAATCGACGCGCGAGTTCCCGCGGGAAAAGCGGCCGCAAAAAAAAAACGAAAGCTCCTTCGGACTTTGGAGCCGAAGGAGCTTTCGCGTTCCCGCGGGAAAAAGCGGGAAGCCCGAAGGCGTCATTTGCCGTAGCGCTCGCGAATTTCGCGCTCAAGCTCGGCGCAAGCTTTCTGGAAATCTCTTTCGGAAAGCGAACCGTTCTGCCGCTGCTGCGAAAGCGAGGCGATGTCGCGCTCGATGTCTTTCAGCGTGCGCGTCGGATCCAGCGCCGGGGCGACGGGTTCCGCCGGAGTTTCCGGAGCGGGCGCGGCGGCGGGCTCAGGAGCAGGCTCCGGAGCGGGAGCGGGTTCGGGCGCGGGAGCAGGCTCCGGCGCAGGTGCGGGAGCGGGAGCAGGCGCGGGAACGACTTCTTCCGCCGCGACGACCGCGACCGTTTCCTTCGCGGGAGCGGGCTCGGGAGCCGGCGCGGGTTCAGGCGCAGGCGCGGGAACGACCTCTTCCGCCGCGACGACGACGGCCTCCGCGGGAGCCGCGCTCCCGGCGACCGGGATCAGATTCGGCACGGGATAATCGTCCGCAAAAGAGCAAAGCCCGTCGCGATCCACCCAGGATTCAATCTGCGCATCCTCGGACTGATAGCCGTCCTTGGAGAAAACGACCGCGTGGACGCGCGGCGTCGTCGTGCGGCGCACCGTGTAGCTCACCGGCGCGACGCCGAGATCCTTCCCGTCGATGCTGACGGAAACGCCTTCCTGTTCCGCGGAGCCCGGAACGAAACTGATGGTCTGCGTGGTAGCCGTGCACCCGGCGAACGCGGCGCAAAGCAGGGCAAGTGTGAGGCTGGGGAATAATTTCATTGTCGGATAGTTTTCGTGATTGAAAGCCTTACGATAAAAGCCTTTTTCTCTTTTCTCAACTCAAAATTTGCAAAAGCGCCCGCGCGTCATCCTTCCGGATTTTCGTAAGTGTCCAGCCGCGGCGCTTTCAGCAGACGCTTTTCGTTGTAGGCCGCGTCGAGCTTTTCGTGGAGCGCCCGGTATTCGTCCTCCGTGATTTTCCCGCGCAGCAGCAGGTCTTTCAGCGCTTTTTCCTGCAGACGGAAATCCGTGAAATTCGCCGGCTTCGGCGAACGCGCGAACTCCGCCGCGGCAGGCGAAACGCCGCCCTGCGCGGAAGCGTTTTCCGCGCTCTTCGCGGGAACGCCCTCGCCTCCCGGCTCCGTCTGCGGCGCGTCCGCCGCCTGCTGTTCCCGCAGGCGCCGTTCCCGCGCGGCGAGCGCCTCCGGCGTGATTTTCGTCAGCTCGACGATCACGCTGTCCGGCAAATCCGGCGCCCCTTCCTCCGCGCCGGACGGCTCGATGCGGCGGTTCTCGTCGAAATAGCCGGGCTTGGAAAAGCGCACTTCGTAGGAAAGCGAGCGGGAAAGGCGCGCCGTGCGCGGCGTCAGCCCGCAGTTTTCGCCGTTGATGAAAAGCGTCGCGCGGTCCGGCGTCGAAGCGAAGTCCACGGTTTTCCAAACTTCGTCGTTGTAGGAGCGGCAGCCGCCGGCGAAAAGCAAAGTCGCGCAGAAAACGGCGGCGGAAAATTTCAGAGGGATTTTTTTCATAGCGCGGAGAAAATTAAGTGTTGACAGAAAAGCAGAAAACCAGGATATTTTCAACTTACTTTTTCGGTCAGTCAGCCGAGACCCGCCGGCATAGCACAGTTGGCAGTGCAGCCGCCTTGTAAGCGGCAGGTCGTCAGTTCAAGTCTGACTGCCGGCTCCAGTTCTTTTTTTTGCCCGATAGTGTAACGGTCAGCACTAATGACTCTGACTCATTCAGTCCAGGTTCGAATCCTGGTCGGGCAACCATTTCGGGAATCCCGCGCGAAAGTGTTCTCTGCGCGGGATTCTCAGCGTTTAAGCGAACGGGAACGCCGCGCCGCGATTTTTCCTGCGCGAGCGAAAAAAAATCTTTGCGTTCCCGCCGAAACGGGAAAAAACTTCGCGGACGCTTTTTTTGCATGAAAAAAAATCTCGCCGAGCTTTTTGAAAACCTTCCCGC
>DVOG01000134.1 GCA_018713755.1 Candidatus Spyradosoma merdigallinarum
TCCCGCCGCTCTTTTTCTTTTCGCTGGTTGAATTTTCCGCGGGAACGCTTATATTCGACACAGAAAAAACGACGCCGCGCGATGCTCGCCCCGGACTTCAGCCTTTACCAGAAGCTTTCGCAGGGACAAATCCAGTCCCCGCAGGTGTTGCACGCGCTGAAGATTCTCCAGGTGCCGGCCGTCGCGCTGGAACGCGAAATCGCCGACGAGATGGCGAAAAACCCGTTGCTCGAGGAAGTCCCGGACGCGGCGCGTTCCCGCGAGCCGCTCCCGCAGCCGCCGCAGGAGGACGCGCGCGGCGACGCGCACGGCTCCGACGACGGCGAGGACGTCGGCAGCGACGCGCTTCCGGCGCGCGCCGAGGACGCCGAGCCGGATCCTTTTCCCGAAAAAGAGGACTGGGCGGACGCGGCGACGGCGCCCGCGGGAACGGAACGCTCGTGGTCGCGGGAAGACGACGAGCGCCGCGCCTATCTCTTCGATTCGCTGGTGGAAAAAGAGTCGCTCCCGCAGCTGCTGGAATCGCAAATCGCTTTGGCCGACGCGCCCGACGTTCCCGCGGAGCTGCTGCGCGCCATCGCGCAAAACATCGACGAACGCGGCTTCCTGGACGTTTCCGTCGCGGAACTGGCGGAAAAGCAGGGCGTTCCCGCCGAGCGCATGGAGCGCGCGCTGGAGGTTTTCCAAAACTTCGACCCGCCGGGCGTCGGCGCCCGCGACCTGCGCGAGGCTTTTCTCATTCAGCTGCGCCGCGCCGGGCGCACGGATTCGCTCGCGTACAGGATTTTGGACACGGACTACAAGGCGTTTCTCGCGCGGAAATTTCCCGCCGTCGCCGACCGTTTCGGCGTCTCCGACGCGGAAGTGCGCGCCGCCATCGCCGAAATCGCGAAACTCAAGCGCGTTCCCGCCGGCGACTATTCTCCCGACGAAAACCGGGAAATCGTTCCCGACCTGACGTTTTTCTTCGACCGGGAAAAAAACGCCTGGGACGTGCGCCTGGAAAACGCCTACATTCCGCGGCTGCGCATTTCCAACGTCTACAAGGAGCTGATCGCGCAAGGAAAAGTTCCCGCGAAGGACAGGGCGTATTTCGCCGAAAAGATGCGCGCGGGGCGTTTTCTCATCAATGCCATAGAACAGCGGCAGCGGACGATCGAGCGCATCGCGCGCTGCATCCTCGCCGCACAGCGGGATTTCTTCGAACAGGGGCCGGCGAAGATGCGTCCGATGAAAATGTCGGACATCGCCGCGGAAATCGGCGTTCACGAAACGACGGTTTCCCGCGCCGTCGCGGACAAGTACGCGGCGACGCCCTACGGCGTCGTCGAACTGCGGCGCTTTTTCAACGCCGGCGTGGAAACGGACGGCGGCGAGGCGCTCGCCAACGCCGGCGTGCGCGAGGTGCTGCGGAAAATCCTCGACGAGGAGCCGCCGCAGAAGCCGTTCAGCGACGAGAAGCTGGCGAAGGAGCTCGCCGCGCGCGGCATCCGCATCGCGCGGCGCACGATCGCGAAATACCGCGGCATGATGAACATCCCGCCCGCGCACCTGCGGAAAAAGTTCTGACGCGCCGCCCGTTCCCGCGGCTTTTTTCGCGTTCCCGTGATTTTGAGTTTGCGCCGCGCGGCGGGAACGTTGTTTATTTGTCCGTTCACGTTTCTTTTGCAATCAAGATTTTTCAGACGATGGAAAACACAGAATCCTCAGACAAGAATCTCACGGGCAACCTGCTGGTCGCGCAAAGCGGCGGTCCGACGCCCGTCATCAACGCGAGCCTCGCCGGCGTGATTTCCGCCGCGCTTCAGTTCGAGGACGAAATCGGGGAAATTTACGGCGCCGTCAACGGCGTGGAAGGCATTCTCGGCGAAAATCTCGTCGATCTCGCCGCCGAATCCCAGCAGACGGTGCGTCTGCTGAGCACGACGCCGGGCGCGGCGCTCGGGAGTTGCCGCCGCAAGCTGAACACGCCGGAAGAGTTCGCGCGCATCCTCGAAGTCTTCAAGGCGCACGACATCCGCTTTTTCCACTACATCGGCGGGAACGACTCGCAGGATTCGTCCAAAAAAATCGCCGACTACTGCGCCTCGCAGGGCTACGAAGTCCGCGTGATCGGCGTGCCGAAGACCATCGACAACGATTTGCCGATCACGGACCACTGCCCGGGCTACGGGAGCACGGTCAAATACGTCGCGACGACGGTGCGGGAACTCTCGCTCGACAGCGCTTCGCTCGGCCGCAACAACCTCGTGACGATCGTCGAAGTCATGGGCCGAGGCGCCGGCTGGATCGCCGCGGGAGCGACGCTCGCGCGCCGCAAGGGCGTTCCCGAGGACGCGCCGCACATCGTGCTGCTGCCGGAAGCGGCGTTCGACGCGGCGGCGTTCGCCGAGCGCGTGCGCGAGGTGCTGACGCGGCAGACGCACTGCGTCGTCGTCGCGGCGGAGGGCCTCAAGGACGCGGCGGGCAATTTCCTCGGCGCGGGAACGGGCGTCGACGCGTTCGGGCATCCGACGCTCGGCGGCGTCTGCGAATATCTCAAAAGCGTGATCGAAAACACGTTCGCCGGCGTGAAGACGCGCTGCTGCCGTCTCGGGCACGTGCAGCGCACCGCTTCGCACTGCGCGTCCATGACGGACATCACGGAAGCTTTCGAAGCGGGAGCCGCCGCGGTCAAGGCGGCCGTCGCCGGAGAAACGGGAAAGATGGTCGTCATCGTTCGCGACGAGCGCGAGCACTATTCCGTGCGCATGGAGCTGTCGGAGCTCGACGGCATCGCCAACGGCGAAAAGCTGTTCCCGGCCGCCTGGATCGGCGGGGACGGCATGTCCGTCGGCGGGCAGTTCGCGAAATACGCGCTCCCGCTCATTTACGGGGAGCCGAAACTTTCCTACGAGAACGGGCTGCCGAAATACGCGGAGCTCGCCCGCTACGGCGTAGAGAAAAAATGTCCGCCTTTTTCCGAGAACGCGTGAAAAAGGCTTGCCAATTTCCGCGCGCCTTTCGATAATGACGGCACATTTAACCAGAAAAACCAAAAGCCATGAAAACGATTAAAATTCTTTCTGTGCTCGCGATGATTTTCGCTTCCGTCGCCGCTTTCGCCGCGGCTCCCGGAAAAATCTCCGCGAGCTCCGTTTCCGGTTCGGTCGTGACGATTGTCGACGGCGCGAAAAAACAGCTCGCCGCCGGCGATGTCTTCACCGAAAAGACCGCGGTTCTCACCAGCGCGGACGCTTCGGCGAAAATCGTGCTCGCGAACGGCACGGTCATCGGTCTTGAGCCGAACACGACGATTGAAGTCGCGCAGTTCGTGCAGAACGATCCTTCCGCCGTCGAAGGGCAGGATTTCGCTTCGTTCTCCAGCGAGCCCGAAGCGACGTTCGGCTCGATGACGACGGTGCGCCTCGTCAAGGGCGTCGCGTCGTTCAAGGTCGCGTCCCTGCTTTCGAGCTCGAAGCTCACGGTCGAAACCCGCGCCGGGCAGGTCACCGTCAAGGGCACGACGTTCTCGGTCGCCGACAACGGAACGCACGTCACCGTGTCCGTCGTCGAAGGCAACGTCGAAGTCGCTCCCACGGGGCGCGCGTCCGTCTCGCTTGACGACGGGAAATCCGTCCGGATTCCGGTCAGCGGCACGACGGCGGGAACGCCGACCTTCCGCAACGTTTCTCCCGAACAGGAAGCGGCGATTCTCGCTTCCGTCGGCGTCTCTTCGGCTGCCGCGGCCGCTCCCGCCGCCGACGAGGACGAACGCGTGATCGGTCTCGATCCCGAACTGCCGGATTACGCGCAGGACGCCAGCGTCGAAGGTCCCGACTACGGTCGTCTGCCGGACATCAATTCGGCGGCGTCGATGTAATCGGCTTCCGATGCTCGATGCGGAGCGGGCGGAACGCGGATGCGCGTTTCGCCCGCTCCGTTTTTTTTTTCGGAAAAACGCGTTCCCGCGCCGCCGCCGCGCGCTTTTGCCTTTACGCGTCGGCGGGAGCGCGCGATAATCTGCGCAC
>DVOG01000135.1 GCA_018713755.1 Candidatus Spyradosoma merdigallinarum
GACCCACGGCTCGACCGTCCACGCCGCCTCGAGCGTTCCCGCCTTGAACAGCGCGAGCTGGTCGGGGTTTTTCGTCGGAACGATCTGCACGTCGCCGCTGCTCGTCGTCACGGGAATGCCGTTTTTGATCAGCCACGCGCGGCAGGCGACGTCCTGCGTGTTCCCGAGCTGCGGCGTCGCGATGGCGCGCCCGACGAAATCCTTCGGCGCGCGCGCGGGAACGTCCTGCCGCACGACGAGCGCCGCGCCGCCTTCGGCGCTTCCGCTGACGACGCGCACGCTCCCGCCGCGCTGAATGTAGGCCATGATCGCGGGCGAGGGCCCGACGTAGCTCATGTCGATCGTCCCCAGCGTCAGCCCTTCCATGGCCGCGGGACCGGCGTTGTAGGGCTGCCAGAACAGTTTCGTTCCCGCGGGAAGGCGCGGCGCGAACCACGGGCGCCCTTCATATTCCATTTGCTGCGCGATGAGCGCCTGCGCGTGCGTGATGTTCGGGAAATACCCGATGCGCAGTTCGGCGGAATCTTCCGAGGCGCGCTTGCGCAGCTGGAACGAGGAAATCCAGTCGCTGCGCCCGATGATTTCGAGCGCGCCGAGCAGAATCACGAAAAAGAGGATGTAGAAAATGACTTTTTTCATCGTGCTTGACCTTTCTCCATGCGTTTTCGCGGGAACGCGTCAGTCCGCCTCCGCCGCAAGTCCGTTCTTGTGCAGATGCCGCTTCAGCGCCGCGGTGATCGGGATGGACGTTTTCGAAAGCTCGGGATCGTTGATGTCGCGCGGGCGCGGGAGCGAGACGCGGAAGTCGCTCGCGATGCGCCCCGGGTTCGGCGAAAGCAGGATGATGCGGTCGCCAAGGCAAACGGCTTCGCGGATGTTGTGCGTGACGAAGACGATCGTTTTCTGCCGCTGCACGAAAATGCGCTGCAGGTCGCCGTAGAGCTGTTCCCGCGTCATGGCGTCGAGTGCGGAAAACGGCTCGTCCATCAGCAGAATGCGCGGGTTCGGCGCCAGCGAGCGCGCGAGCGCGACGCGCTGCTTCATGCCGCCGGAAAGCTCGTGGATGTTCGCGCGGTAGAACTTTTTCAGCCCGACGAGGTTCAGGTAAAACATCGCGACTTCCTCGCGCTCGGAATTCGTCAGGTTCGGCTTCAGCCGCAGCCCGAACATCACGTTCTGCAGCACGTCGAGCCACGGGAACAGCGCGGAGTCCTGAAACATCACCATGCGTTCCCGCCCCGGCGCGGAAATCGGCTCGCCGTCCATGAGCACTTCGCCTTCCGTCGCCGTGTCCAGGCCCGCGATCAGATTGAGAATCGTTGACTTCCCGCAGCCGCTCGGCCCGACGAGGCAGAGGAACTCGCCTTCGGCGACGTCCATCGAAACGTTGTCGAGCGCGAGCACGGAACCTTGCCGCGACTTGAACGTCTTGCTGACGTTGCGCAGGCTGATTTTCGCGGCGGAAACGTTTTCCGTCTTGATGCTGCTCGGCGGGGCGGCGGTTTCTTGAGAAAGCATGGCGTGGAACTCCTTCGGCGATGCGTGGGTTTTCGGGGAATTTCAGAGTGCGCCTCCGTTCTCGGAAGCGGCGGAATTTTGGAGGAAAATCCCTTCGGAATCAAGCGCGGGAACGCTTTCCGCGCAAGAAAAGCGCCGCCGCGTTCCCGCGGCTCACAGCTCGTCGGCGGGAACCCAGCGGAATGACGCGATTTCATAGCGGCGGCCGAAAACCCGGTTCAGCGCGTTCTGCGCTCCCGCCGGCGTGTCCGCGGGCTGCGAGGCGTCGAAAAATTCCGCTGTGCGCTGCACGCGCATTTCCGCGCAGGCCGCCGCCCGGATTTTCCCTGTCGCGGGATCGCGCGCTTCGGCGCGGCACAGAATCGTGAACGTGTCTCCGCGCGGCGCGGCGAAAGGCGCGAGCGCCTCCATCAGCGAGCCCTGGTCGATTGCGGCGGGCGCCCAGGCGGGAATTTCCTCGCCGCCGGGCGCGTTGAAGCGGCTTTCCCGCAGCGCCGCCTTCAGCACGCCGGAATCGGCGAATTCTTCGAGCGAGCGGAACGGCTTGCTTCCGCGTTCCCGCCGCGCGCGGATTTCTTCGGCGATCGCTTCCGCGAGGCATTTCAGCGCGGAAATTTCGACTTCCCGCGCGCCCTGAGCGAAAAGGACTCGCTCGCGCTCCGCGCCGGAAAGCGCGGCGATTTCCTCGTCCGAACGCAGTTCCCGCGTTCCCGCCGCGGGCGGAATCTGCGCGGAAAAGGGCAGCGTGAAAAAGGCGCGGGCAAGGTGCCTCCCCGCCGCGCCCTGCGCGGGAACGTCGCGCGGGAGCGCCGCCGCCCACGCGTCGGCGTTGACGCTGTTGACGTTGAACGCGCCGGAGACGAGGAAATTTTCTCCGCGGCGCACATGGTGCGGGTTCTTGCCTTCGGCGGAAAAATACGCGCGGTCGAAAAGCGAATTCGGGGAAACGCCGCGTTCCCGCGCCGCCGCCGCCTCCGGGAAGGGCTCTCCGAAACCTCCGGCGCACGGGAACGCCGCGAACGCTTCGTGCGCGAGCGCGCCGACGGAAAGCGCGTCCGCCGCCGCGGGCGTTTCGAAAATCCGCGCGCAGGCGAACGCGTTCCGGCGCTCCGCGGCGTGCTCGTTCGGGAACGGGTCGCGCAGCGGCGACGCGAGGCGCTCCGGGGTTTCCGCGTCCCCGCCGATTTCCGCTTCCGCGCGCGCCGCGTTTCCCGCGAGCGCGGAAACCTCAAACGCGGCGCGCACGGCGGGAACGGAAAAATCGAAGACGCCGAGCCGCGGGTCGACTTCCGCGAACAGCGCGCGCATCGCCGCCGCGTCTTCCGCGCGCAGACGGATTTTCCACGCGAACGTCGCCTGCGACGCGTCGTAGTCGCCCGCCTTTTCCCGGTTGTATTCCGCGCCGGAAAGCGTCGTCGAGAAAAACGGCAGCGCCACGTTCCGCAGCTCGAAAACGGGCGCGGCGTAATCCCGCGGGAACGTTTCCTGACGCAGCGTTCCCGCCGCGCCGCGGATCAGAAACGACGCGGGAAGCGCGCCCGGAAGCCCGACGACCGAAATTTCGTGCGCGGGGTGAAACCACCTGCCGGGCTCCGCGCCGTAGGGCGGCTTGGCGATTTTTTCCGGATCTTTCTGATATTTCCACGACGGTCCGCCGGCGTTTCGCGCCAGGCCCTGCGGCTGCGCGCGCGGGTCGGGAAAGCGCGCGAGGAAAACTTCGCCGCCGTGGAGCCCCGCCGCGTTCCCGTCTTCGCCGAAGCCCTGCGGCGTCGCGTCGAAAATGCGGCAGTAGGCGTTGCAGGTTCGGTCCGACGGCGTTTGCCGGACGATGCCGAAACGCCCGACCGGGAAATCCGTCGGCGAAAAAACGAATTCTCCGCCCGTGTTTTCGTTGCGGATGCAGACGGCGGGCAGATTTTCGAAATCGATCATGCCGAGCATCCCTTCTTCCCGCGCGAGCAGCGGGAACGCGTAGGGATTCCAAAGCCGCGCCGTGACGTGGAAGCGCGCGCGGTGCTGCCCGTCCGAGCGCGGATTGAACACGCCGACGTGCAGCGTCAGCTCCGCCGGAATCGGGAACGGCGCGAACGTCCAGCCGAACGCTCCCGCGGGCGCGGGGCGCGCCGTCGCGACGGGCGTTCCCGCGCGGAAGTCGTCCTCCGCGGCGGCACGCAGCGTCTCCGCGGCTTCCGCCGGCAAAAACGCTTCGGCGAGCGCGGCGTTTTTCTCGTCGAAAAAATCGAATTTCAGCGCGCGCCGCGGCCAGTCCGCGGGAACGCCCTGCGCGTCGAGCGTGAAAGTTTCCCGCGCCGCCGCGCGCCGTTCCCGCGGGACGGCGTCGCCCAGCGCCGCGAGCAGGATTTTTTCGTCCGGCGCGGCGGCGAGCTTTTCGGGAAAAAGCGCCGCGGGCGTCGTTTCTCCGTCGAGGAAATGCGCGAAATGCGTGTTGCGCGGCACCTGCCGGCGCAGGCGCGCCAGCGTTTCCGGGTCGCCTCCGAAGCGGCGCAGATGCGCTTCGCGTTCCCGCCGGGCGGCGGACGCGCGCAGCGATTCGTCGAGGATGAAATACGCGAAGCGGACGTTTTCGCCGAGCTTTTCCCAGGGCACTTCCGCGGGAGCGCTCATCCGCGCCGCGTCGCGCAGAAAGCAGCTCCGCGTTCCCGCGAATACGCCGCGCGCGGAAACGAGCGGTACCGCGCCGGAGGAAAATTCTTGTCGGATGCGCTCGCCGTGCCACGCGCCGAGCCACTCGGACGCCGACGCGGAGGGAACGATTTTCGCCGTCGCGCACGCGTCCGTTCCCGTGTAGGTCTGCAAGTCGGCGAGCGCGATTTTCGCTCCCGCCAGCGCCGCGCTGCGCGCGCAGCCGAGCGCGACGAGGTTTTCGTTTTCCCGCTCGAAGGAAGCCGTCGCCCTCAGCGCGCCGAACGCGCAGACGAGGGCGAGCGCCGTCAGCAAAAGCACGGCGATCAGCGCGAACGCCGGACGGCGGCGTCGGACGCGGGCACGGGAGGTCGGCATCGTCAGGGGAAAACGGAGGTTGCGGGGAGAGAGGTTTGAAAAAAAATAAAGAGACGTTTCTGCGCGCCTTCAAGAACAAAACGCCTTCGGGAACGAAAAAAGCCCGAGAAAACGCTTGCGGGCGCACTTTTTTTTTTGTCAGAATCGCAACCAAGGAAATGGGACACGTTTCTGCGGGGCGTTCCCGCGGGGTTCCGTTTCCTGAAATTACCTCAAATCAATCATGAAAAAATATATCACTATCGCGGCGCTTTTTGCCGCCGGAACGGCGTTCGCCAACGCGGACGTGACGCTCGTCGACGTCGATTTCACGTCGGTGAGCGAAATGCCGGAAGGATGGACTTCCGGACAGTGGAACGGGAACAATACTCCGCACTTCGCGTTCGGCGCGAACGGCGTCACCGTCAATCATCCGTGGAAGCAGAACTATCTGGAAACGACGGATTTGACGCTTTCGCTCGCCGAAGGCGTTTCCTACACGATCGAGTTCACGACGTATTCCGCCAGCACGAACAACTACCAGGCGCTGTTCTATCTGAGCTCGGACAGCTGCAGCATTGCGCTCGGCAATTCCTACAACAACAATACGGATGTCTACGTCGGCGATCTGAACTCCGCGATTGGCGAGCAGTTCGTTTCTTTTCAGTCCGGCACCAGTCGCACGGTCATCGACAAGGATCAGACGATTGACGGCTTGAACGTCAACAACGGCTTGGATTATTCCCTGACGCTGACGGAAGGACTGCTGAGCTATTCCATCTCCGACGGCACGACTACGAAGACGGGAAGCTTCACGTTTTCGGGGACGGACACGTTCTCCAAAATCGGCTTTGTGCTCGACGGCGCTACGGGCACGGTCGGCGTGAAGAACATCAGCGTCGTTTCTTCGGCGATTCCGGAGCCGTCGGCGTTCGGTCTGCTCGCGGGCTTGGGCGCGCTGTCGCTCGTCGCTTCGCGCCGCCGCCGCAAATAAGACGAAGCGCGAAAGCTTCCTGAAAAAAAGCGTTCCCGTCGGGGCTTTTCCCGCGGGAACGCTTTTTTTGCGCGCGTCATTTCCGCGCGGGAACGCGGATTTTCAGAAGATTTCGCGCAGGACGCGCTCGACGGCGGCGGGGATTTCCTCCGGCGCGGGCGCGGGAAAAGAAAAGGCGCGCATGCCGATGTCCTCGCGGAAGATGCGGAGACGGTTTCCGGCGAAATGCACGGCGAAGGCGGTGTGGCAACCTTCGCCGAGCGCGGAGAGGAATGCGCGTTCGACGGCGACGGCGAGCGTCGTTCCCGCATCGCATGCCCGCGCGAAGAACGCCGCGTCGCGTTCCCGCGTCTGCAGGGCGATTGCCGCCTGCGCCGCGGCGGGCACCATGGCGTCGAGGGAAAGCGGGACGAATTTCAGCCCCGGGAACGCGGCGATGCCCAGGCGCGCCAGTCCCGCGGCGGCGAGAAAGGTCGCGTCGGCGGCGTTCCCGTCGGCGATTTTTTTCAGACGCGTGCTCACGCTCCCGCGCAGTTCGGAAAATTCAGCGTCGGGAAAAAGCGCACGCGCCTGGGCGCGCCGACGCGGGGAGCCCGTGGCGATGCTCGCGGGAATGCCGTCGGAGCGCTCGGCGTCTTCGCGCAGGACGAGCACGTCGCGCGCGTCGGCGCGGGGCAGGCAGCCGGCGAGGCGCGTTCCCGCGGCGAGCGCGGTCGGCAGGTCTTTCCCGCTGTGGACGGCGACGTCGATTTCGCCCGCGGCGAGCGCGCTTTCCAGCTCGGAGGTGAAAAGGCCTTTGCCGCCGGTTTTTTCGAGCGACCACGCGAGTTTGCGGTCGCCCTGCGTGACGAAGGTTTTCAGTTCGGCGGGAACGCCCGGCGCGGCGGCGGCGAGCGCGGCGCGGGCGAGTTCCGCCTGCGCGAGCGCGAGCGGGCTTCCGCGCGTTCCGATGATGATTTTCCGTTTCGCTTCCGGCATGCGTGTATTTTTTTTTTCGCGGGAAAGCTTACGCTTTGCGGGCGCGGCGGGAAAGGCTTGTTTTTTCGCGAAAGGGAAAAATTTATGGCGTTGCGCGCGGCGCGGGAAAAAGCTACTTTCCGCGCCATGCCCGAATCTCTTTCCTCAGAAGAAAATCGCCGCGCGGACGAGGCTTCCGGCGATGCGGCGGAAACGTGCTTTTCGCAGTTCGCGCTGCGGCTCGGCTTTTTCGGGTTCGCGCTTTCGCTGCTCGCGCTGGTGTTTTTTTGGGTCCCGGGAGCGGGGCTCGCGCTTTGGATTTTCGGGCTGGCGCTGTCGCTTTTCGGATTGGCGCGCGCGCCGCGCGGCTTCGGGTTTTCGGGCGTTTTCGTCTCGGGCGTCGCGCTCGTGTTCATGTTCGTTTTTTCGGGCGGCGGAGAAGAGCTGTCGGAAAGGCGCGCCGCCGTCGCCGATGCTTCCGCGGCGTCCGCGGCTCCGCGCGGCGGGAAAAGCGCGGCGGGAACGGCGGATTTTTCCGCGGCGGAAAGCGGGGCGGAAGCGCCGTCCGACGGCGTTCCCGCGGCGGAGGATTTTTCGCCTGCGGAGCCGTCGGCATCGGCGGGAACGGGTTCGGCGCCGGCTTCGGGCGCGTCGGTCGCGGCCGGAGGCGCGGCGGCGTCCGCGGGAACGGCGGGCGGGAACGATGCGCCTTTCGGGGTGCCGCCGCTGCCGGTCGCGGCGTTCGCGGAGATTTCTCGGGATCCGGCTTCGTGGCCGGACTCGGTGAAGCTTTCGCGCCCCCGCGTCATCACGCTTTGGGATGAGAAGCGGAAGGAAATCATGGGCAAGATGCTGATTCCCGCGGGAACGCGCGTGAAAGTGCTCGCGGTTTTTCCCGACGGCGCGCTGGAAGTGCTCGACCGCACGGGGCAGAAATTCAAGCTGCTCGCGGCGGACACGGATTTCGCCGAAGCTTTTCTCGTCGTGAATCCGTACTGATTTTTTTCGCGGGAACGCGGCGGAGGAATTTCCGTTTCCTTCGCTTTGCTCTTTGCTTTCGCGCGGGAATGCGCTTAAATTCTTCCGTCATATGAAATTCGCGATACTCGGATCCGGAACAGGAAGCAACGCGGAAGCGATTCTGAAGGCCTACCGCGCCGGCAGGCTCGGCAACGCCGTTCCCGTCGGCATTTTCTGCGACATTCCCGGAGCGAAGATTCTCGAACACGGGAAAACTTACGGCGTTCCCGCCGTGCAGCTCGACCCGGGGCCGTTCCGGACGAAATTTTCGCCGGAGCGCGAAGCCGCGTGGGCGCAGGCGATACGCGAGGCGGGCGCGGAGTGGATCGTGCTCGCGGGCTTCATGCGCGTGCTGAAGGCGCCGCTGCTGGACGCGTTCCCGGGGAAAATCATCAATTTGCATCCGTCGCTGCTGCCGTCGTTCCCGGGGCTCGACGGAATCGGGCAGGCGTGGCGCTGGGGCGTCGCGGTGAGCGGCTGCACGGTGCACTTCGTGAACGCGGCGCTCGACGCGGGAACGATCATCGACCAGGCGGTCGTGCGGCGCGAAGCGACGGACACGCTCGAGACGTTCGCGCAGAAAATTCACGAGCAGGAGCACCGGCTGCTGCCCGACGTCATCCGGCGGCTTTCGATGCGGGCGTGACGTCCGCGCGCGCGTTCCCGCGGAAATTTTCCCGATTCTTTCTTTTTTCTCTCCGACGCATTCCTTTTGATTTCTTCCTGACCATGATTGAAATACGCAGCGAAATCGACCGTTCCCTGGCGCAGCCGCTCGAGGATTTTTTCTGTGAGCTCGTGCGTTCGCCGTGGCTGATTTTTCATGAAAAAGTCGGCGCGCCGCATTTTCTGATGGGCTATTTCGACAGCGAAGCCGAGGCGTTGGACGCCTGGGCGGACCTGCGCAAGGCGTTCGGCATGCTTCCGGAGCGGCCGATCGTCGGCACGCTCGAAGACCGCGACTGGAAGGAAGCCTACAAGGCGAACCTGCATCCGTGGAACTGCGGGCGGCTGCACTGGGTGCCGGAATGGCGGCGCGCGGAGTATCCCGTTCCCGCGGGAGCGGCGGTCGTCTACTTCGACGCGGGACTGGCGTTCGGCACGGGCGATCACCCGACGACGCGCCTGTGCGGGCAGAGACTCGTCGATTTCGCCGACGCGCGCGGGGACGCTTTCGCGCAGGCGTCCGTCGTCGACGCGGGCTGCGGGTCGGGCATTCTCGCCGTTTCCGCGGCGAAGCTCGGCTGCGGGCGGGTTTTCGGCTTTGACCGCGATCCCGAGGCGGTCGCGGTTTCCGAGGAAAACCGCGCGAAGAACGCGCTCCCGGAAAGCGCCGTGAATTTTTCCCGCGACGGGCTGGAAACCGGCCTGGCGCGCGCGGGGGCGGCGGATCTCGTGCTCGCGAACATCATCAGCGACGTGCTCTGCATCTACGCGGAAAATCTGCTCGCCGCGGTGAAGAAAGGCGGCGTGCTCGCGCTCAGCGGCATTCTCGCGAGCGAACAGGAAACGGTGCGGCGCGTTTTCGAACGCAGGGCGGACGCGATTTGGGGCGGCGGGAACGTGCGCTCCGACGGGCGCGTGATGGGCGAGTGGTCCGACGTCGCGCTTTTCCGCGGGAACGACTGAGAAGGCCGCCGCGCGCTTTCCCGCGGGAGAGCGCGCGCGTCAGTCCAGCAGCGCTTCGATCGCCTCGGCGATCGCTTCGGGCGTCGCGCGCGCGGCGACGGCGGCGACGGGAATGCCCGCCTGACGCAGGGCGGACGCGGTCGGCTCGCCGATGGCGACGGCGCGCGGGCGCACGGCGGATTTTTCCAGCCGTAGCGTCGGGGCCTGCATGACGAAGGAGCGCACGGCGCTCCCGCTGGCGAAGACGATGAAGTCCGCGCCGTTCGCGCGGAAATCGGCAAGGGCGGGGTGCGCGCTCACGTCCGCGGCGTCGGAAGCGTAGCACGGGAACGCGTCGACGATGGCGCGGGCTTCACCGGAAAGCCGGCGCGCGAGCGTGTCCGGGTTGCGGTTGCCCGTGACGAGGCAGACTTTGAGGTTTTCGAGGTCGTGGTCGGCGATGAGCTTGTCGGCGAGCGCCGCGCCGGTGTGTTCGTCGGGAACGGTTTCGACTTCGAGATGCAGGTCTTCGACGGCTTTTTTCGTCGCGGGACCGACGCAGGCGATGCGGCAGGGGCCGAGCCAGCGCAGGTCCTTGAAGCGTTCGAAGAATTTTTTGAAGAAGCCGCGGACGCCGTTCGCGCTCGTGAACACGAGCCAGTCGTATTCGCCGATGGCGGAGAAGATTTCGTCGGCGACGGCCTCGTCCCCGTCGAGCGAGATTTCGATCAGCGGCATTTCGACGACGCCCGCGCCGCGCGCCTCGAGTTCGGCGCGCAGTCCGGCGTTATGTTCTTCGGGCCGCGTGACGACCACGCGGCGGTTCTGAAGTTTTTTCGGCATGAGGAGCATTTTCGCAAGCAGTTCCCGCGGGAACAAGAAATTTCTCGCGCGGCGGGGCGTTCCCGCGGCGGCGGAATTTTTCGTCGCGCGGGAGCGGCCGTTCCGTCTTGAAACTCGTTCTCGACAAGGATTCGGCGCGAAAAAGAGATTGAAAAACCGCGCGGGAACGGGCAAATTTCTGCACGTCTCCGCGGGGGCTCCGCGCGGGACGCATTCCCTCCTTCCATTCTTACAAAACCTATCAAAAATATGAGCGAAAAATGCTGTTGCCGCGTGCCGTCGGTGGTCAAGAAATATCTGATGGCAGTCACCGGTCTGATCCTCGTGCTGTTTCTGATTGTCCACGTGGTGGGCAATCTGCAGATGTTTCAGGCTCCGGAAAAAATCAACACGTATGCGCACTTGCTGCATAGTCTTCCGCCCGCCGCGCTTTGGGGCTTCCGGCTGTTCATGCTGCTGTGCTTCGTCGTGCATTTCGGCCTGGCGATCAAGCTGAAGATGGAAAATCTCGCGGCGCGCGGACCGGAAAAGTACGCGGCGAACGCGACGCGCTACGCGGCGTGGTCGGCGCGGATGATGATCATTTCCGGCGTCGTCGTGCTCGCGTTCGTGGTTTTCCACCTGCTGCAGTTCACGGTGTTCAAGGAAGCGGGGCTTTGCGACATGGCGGCGTATGAGAATGCGACGACGATTCAGGTCGCGGGCGACCACGGCTTTTTCGGCTATCTCGGGCTGCATTCCGGCGCGGAAAACTTTTCGGGAATGCCGCTGGAATACAAGGTGTTCGACGTTTACCAGATGGTTTACGACGCGTTCGCTAATCCGCTGATTTCGCTCTTCTACGTCGTCGGGATGCTTTGCCTTTTTTCGCACCTGTCGCACGGCGCGCACTCGATGTTCCAGTCCGTCGGTCTGCGCAACGAAAAGCTGCGCCCGATTTTCCGCGGGCTCGCGCTGGTCTACGCGATCGCCGTCTGCTTCGGGCTGATCGCCGTTCCCGCGGGCGTGCTGACGGGCGTCATCAAGCCGAATCCGAACAAGACGGCGCCGGTTGAGCTGCCGAGCTGCCCGCTCAAGGCTTGCCCGCTGCAGAACAGCGTTCCCGCGCAGGAAATCGTCGAGGCGGACATCGTCGAAGAGACGACGGTCGCCGTTCCCGCGGAAACCGCCGTTCCCGCGAAATAATCCCGAAATTTTAAGGAGAAAAAGAAAATGAGTTCCAACGTTACTCCCGAAATTGAATTTGCTTCGAAGTGGCAGGCGGTCACGGATCCGAAAGAATTCGCCGCGACGATTTCCCGCATCCCCGACGGCCCGATCGCCGGCAAATGGGGCAAGCGCAAGTTCGAGTACAAGCTCGTCAATCCCGCGAACCGCCGCAAGTATCACGTGATCGTGGTCGGCTCCGGCCTGGCGGGCGGGGCCTGCGCCGCGTCGCTCGGCGAAATGGGCTTCAACGTGAGCTGCTTCTGCTACCAGGACAGCCCGCGGCGCGCGCACTCGATCGCCGCGCAGGGCGGGATCAACGCCGCGAAGAATTACCAGAACGACGGCGACTCGGTTTACCGGCTTTTCTACGACACGATTAAAGGCGGCGACTTCCGCGCGCGCGAAGCCAACGTTTACCG
>DVOG01000136.1 GCA_018713755.1 Candidatus Spyradosoma merdigallinarum
CCGCTCCGCTACGCCGGAAGCGATTTCCTGGCGGGAGCGCCGGAAAAAGCGTTCGCCGCCGGCCTCGAAAAAATCGCGGGCGAAAAGCCCGAGGCGGAACTGCGCGGCAGCATCGCCGGGGAAGCGGCGCTGCGCGCGGGCAAAGCGGATTTCGCCGCGCTGATGCTGCCCGGGAACGGCGAAAACGTTCCCGAAATCCGCGACGGCACGTGGAAAGCCGTCCCCCTCGCCTACCAGGTCGCCTACGTCGTCGTCGCGGCGGCGAATCCCGCGAACGAAATCACGTTCGACCAGCTTTCCTCGATTTTCGGAAACTTCGCGCAGAAAACCGCGGAGAAATGGGAAGACGTCGGCGTCGAAGGCTTTTCCTCCGCGCTGCAGCCGTGCGTCGGGGACAGCTCGCGCACGAACGTCCTCTCGTATTTCCAACGCAAGGCGCTTCCACGCTACGCGCTGCGCGCCTCCGTGCGGGAACTCGTTTCCGACGACGCCGTCTACAAGGAAATCGTGAACAACCCGGGAACGATCGCCGTCGTCGGCTCCGCCGTTCCCGCGGGAATTCCCGTGAAGGCGCTCGCCGTCGCCGACACGCGCGGCGACGCGAACGCCACGCCCTATTCGCCGAGCTTCGCCAACGTCTACAACCGCGACTACCCGCTCGCCGTGCCGCTGTGCATCGTCTACCCGGCGAAAAACCGCCTGCAGCTCAAAGCCGCGCTTTCCTTCCTTTACTCGCAGGAAATGGCCGACGCGCTCGCCGGAGCCGGCTTTCTTCCGCTCGAACGGCGCGTGCGCGAACAATTCCAAAAAGGCATTGACAACATCAAGTGAAGAAGATTTACTGATTTTCACTTTAATCGCTTCGGCGACTTAAAGCGGGCGTAGCTCAATTGGTAGAGTACCACCTTGCCAAGGTGGATGTTGGCGGTTCGAACCCGCTCGCCCGCTCCATTTCCGTATGCTCCGGCGTTCCCGCAGGAGCATTTTTTCTGCGGGAACGGAAGCTTCGGGACTTCGACTCCGCATTTCAGACATTTTCATGAACACGCAAAATCCGCTTCACGGACTTGCCGGACGCTTTGACGCCGTCGTCATCGGCAGCGGGCTTGCCGGAATGACCGGCGCCAACTATCTCGCCAAGGCGGGACATTCCGTTCTGCTGCTGGAGCACCATTATCAGCTCGGCGGGCTGGCGACGTTCTTCAAGCGGCCCGGCGGGCACATCTTCGACATTTCGCTGCACGGATTTCCGCACGGCATGATCAAATCCTGCCGCAAATACTGGACGAAGGACATCGCGGATTCGATTCGCCAGCTCAAGGACATCCGCTTCATCAACCCGGAATTCAACATCCGCACGACGTTCGACCGCGCAGACTTCACGCGCATTCTGACCGACGAGTTCCGCGTTCCCGCCGAGCGCGTCCGCGCCTTTTTCGAACATCTCGCGCGGATGAACTACTACGATCGCGACACGCGGACGACGCGGGAACTCTTCGAAGAATTTTTCCCGGGGCGCACGGACGTCCACCGTCTTCTGCTCGAGCCCATCGCCTACGCCAACGGCTCGACGCTCGACGAGCCCGCAATCACCTACGGCATCGTCTTTTCCAATTTCATGAGCCGCGGCGTCTACATTTTCAGCGGCGGCACGGATTTGCTCATCCGGAAAATGACGGACGAGCTGAAGAAAAACGGCGTCGAAATCCGCCGGTGCTGCCTCGCGGAAAAAATCCTGACGGAAACCGGGCCCGGCGGCGTTCCCGTCGTGCGCGGCGTGCGCGTGCGCGACACGCGTTTCGGCGAGACGGCGGAAATCGCCTGCCGCGCGGTGCTTTCCAACGCGAACGTCCGCAACACCGTCGAGGAACTGCTCGAGCCCGGAACCGTTCCCGCGGATTTTCTCGCGGAAACGGAAGCCGTGCGCGTGAACACGTCGTCCTGCCAGGTTTACATGGGCATTCGCGAAGGCGAAACGCTCCCGCGCATCGGCGACCTCGTCTTCACGTCCGACGCGCCGAAATTCTCCTCGGAAGAGCTCGTCGACCTGCACACGACGTCGCGCACCTACTCCGTTTATTATCCGGAAACGCGCCCGCAGCGCACAACGCCGCGCTACGCGATCGTCACGTCGATCAACCAGAAATTCTCGAACTGGGAAAAACTCTCTCCCGAGGCCTACGAAGCCGAAAAACGGCGCATCATCGAGGAATCTTTCGCCGGGCTCGAAAAATACGTTCCGAACATCCGCGCGAAGACCGACTGGGTCGAAGCGGCCACGCCGCTCACGGTCAGACGCTACGTGCGCAGCCGCGACGGAACGTCGTTCGGCACGAAATTCGAGGGGCTGAAAATTTCTTCGGAGCTCCCGGAAAAAGTCCGCGGGCTTTACCACGCGGGATCGGTCGGCATCATCATGTCCGGCTGGCTCGGCACGATCAATTACGGCGTCATCGCCGCCAACAAAATGGCGCTCGCCCTGGCGTGAGACTTCTCCGCGGGAACGACGAACGTCCCCGCATCCCGTTCCCGCGCGCCGACGGCGCAAAAAAAAAGCGTTCCCGCGGATTTTCCCGACGGGAACGCTTTTTTTTCGGTCGGCGTCGAACCGTTCGCGCTCAGAGCGAAGCGACGAGCCTGTTCATCGCCTCCATCTGCTCTTCGATGCATTCGACGAGGCGGAACTGCGTGCGGCAGCGGTCGAGGTTGTGCTCCGGACGCGCCGTCTTGAAATACAGGTCGCCGTCGAGATAATCCGTGAGGAAGCGGATGCCGCATTCGAGCGTGAGCAGTTTCCCGGAGAACGGAAGCAGCTCGCGTTCCCGCGCGTTGAGAAAATCGCCGGCGGAGCTGATGTAGCCCTTGGCGAGCGCTTCGAAGAACGGGAACTGCATCGCGACCTTGGACAAATCGATCTCGTCTTCTTTCGCGGGAGAAGTCGACGTGCGCACCATGTCGCCGAAGTCGTAAAGCGCCGAGCCCGGCATCGACGTGTCGAGGTCGATGACGCAGATGCCCTCGAGCGTATAGTCGTCGATGAGGACGTTGTTCAGCTTCGTGTCCTGGTGCGCGATGCGCTCGGGAATCTCGCCTTTCGCCATCGCGTCGAGCACGACGGAGCAATCCTTTTCCCGCGCGAGAATGAAGTCAATTTCTTTCTTCACGCCCGCCGCGCGGTTCTTCACGTCCGCCGCCAGCGACGCCCGGAACGTTTCGAAACGCTTGCGCGTGTTGTGAAAATCGGGAATCGTTTCGACGAGGCGGCCGCCGGGAATGTCCACGAGCAGTTTCTGGAAGTTCCCGAAAGCGCGCGCCGCCTGAAACGCCTGTTCCGTCGTTTCGATGACGTCGTAGCCGCGGGCGCGTTCGATGAAAATGTAGCAGCGCCAGTAATTGCCGTCGGCGTCGACGAACCAGTCCGCGCCGGTCTTCGTCGGAATCAGCGTCAGCGTGCGCCGGGAGGCGTCGGGCGCCTTCGCCGCCTTGAGCTTGTCGAAGGAATGCCGGCAAATGCGCGCCACGTTTTCCATCAGCCCCTGCGGGTTTTTGAAAATGTAGGAATTGACGCGCTGAATGATGTAGCGCACGCGCGTCGCGCCCTGGTCGAACACGGCGCAGAACGTGTCGTTGATGTGCCCGCTCCCGTAGGGGAACGCGTCGACGAAATCGCCGTAAACGGCGAACTGCGCGGCGACGGCGGGAATGTCGTATTTGGCGGAGTCTTTTGCGGAGGACATGATTTTTTCTTCGTGTGAACGGTTGAATTTTTTTTCGGAAAAACGACCGCGGCGGGAACGGGGTTTGCTCCCGCGCGGCAGGAGAAGAGTTTCGCCTTTCTTCGGGAACGGCGCAAGAAAGAATTGCGCGGGAACGCCGCGCGCTCAGTTGCGGATTTCCCACTCGATTTTCGCCTTTTCGTCGAAAACCGTCAGAAAAAATTCGGCGTCGTTCCCGCAGGCTTCCCGGATTTCCTTGGCGCTCATGCGCTCCGCGCCGCGCTTCCCGCGGTTGAAAAGCGCGACGAGCCGACGAAATTCCGCCGCCGTGCGCCCGGGCTTTTTCCCGATTTCCGCGACGCTGAAAATCTTCTTTTCGTAACCTTCCCGCGAAGACTTTTCCTCGCGTCCGCCGGCGCCGTTCCCGCCGTCTCCGGCGACGTCCTCGCCGAGCTGAGCCTCCAGCGCGCGCGACGGAGAAAAATCCTTCAGCGCCGCCGCGGAAACGCCGAGCAGCAGCACGTTTTCCCCGCCGACTTCGGCGAACGTTCCCGCGAGCAGCCGATACGCGATTTTTTCGCCGAACGAGGACGAACCGCCTTCCGCGCGCGGCGCGAACTTCTCGGCGAAACCGGAAAAATCCGCCGGCGGCACCAGCACGAGCGCGTTCCCGCCGGGGTCGCGGTTCGCGTCGCCCGTCTCCACGGGAACGACCGCCGCCGCGGCGTCGGACGACGCCGTTCCCGCCGCGCCGATGCCCAGCACGAAGGTCTTCACCGTCTTCCCGTAAAATTTCTCCGCGGCGCCGTTCCAGATTTCCGCGCAGGAAATTTCGCTTCCGCCGCCCTTCTTTTTCTTCGGCGCGCCGAAAACCGCCGCGGGAACGAGCGCGACGCCGACGAAAAGGCTCAAGGCAAAAAGCAAACGGGATTTCACGGCGTTTTTCATCGGCGGGTCAAAAAGGGAATTTCCCCGGATTTTTTCCGGACGGGAACGCGGAGGCAAGCCGAAACACCGCGGGAAAATCACTCGCGCGGAGCGGTTTCGCCGGCGGGAGCGGATTCGGGCGCGAAGACAGGAACGCCCGGCGCGGCGGGAACGACTCCGGCGACAGGGTCGACGGACGCGCCCGGCG
>DVOG01000137.1 GCA_018713755.1 Candidatus Spyradosoma merdigallinarum
CCGTTGTCGGAAACGGAAACGGAGACTTCGCCGCCGGCGTGCGAAAGCGCGACGCGCACGGTCGGGTCGGGCGTTTCCGCGATGTTCAGCGCGTCGCAGGCGTTTTTGATGATGTTGACCCACAGCTGCACGAGCTCCGTCATGTCGCCGTAAATTTTCGGGAACGTCTCCGCGCCGCTGACTTCGACGAGAAGCTTTTTCCCGCGCAGGTGCGGCTTGAGCAGCGCGACCGCTTCGGAGACGGATTCGCGCACGTCCGTTCCCGCCTCGCGGCGGATGTTCCCGCCGCCGAGAATTTTGACGGAGCGCACGATGGCGGCGGCGTGCTTCGCGGCGACGCGCATGTCGCGGATGTCGTGCCCGATTTCCCAAAAGCGCGCGAGCTCCTCGATGCCGCCGACGACGGCTTTGTCCGTGAGCCGCAGCGCGGCCTCGTCCGGCGCGATGCGCGCAAGCACTTTCGCCGCGGAGCGGGAAAGGCGAAGCGAACGCTCGTACTCGCGGGCGCGGGAACGCAGCTCTTCGCTGGAAAAAACGGAACCGCCGGGCCGACCGTCGCGCCCGAGGCGGAAAAGCCGTTCCTCGTTCCCGCCGCGGGAACGCAAGTCTTCCTCGATGAAGGAGGAGACGAAATCCGTTTTGCGCGCGAGCACGCCGACGGCGTTGTTGAGCTCGTGCGCCAGCCCGGCGGCGAGCTGCCCGAGCGTCGCGGACATTTCCGCGCGCTGCATGCGCAGAACCGCGCGCTCCTTTTCCGCCGCGTGCTCATCCACGCGCACGTTGCGCAGAGAAAGCTCGTGGAGCATCGTCGGGACGAACTGCTCGACGAGCGACCCGTATTTCTCCGGCTCGACCGCCTGCACCGCGTCGTCGATGTAGGCGACCTCGATGTCCGTCTCCGCGACGATTTTGCTCGAGCTGCGGAAACTGCGGGAAAAAAAGCTCTGCACGCCGACGTAGGAGCCGGGGCCCGCGCGGAAAACGACGAAGAGCGAGCCGGGAATCTTTTCCCCGTTCTCGTCGCGACGGGAACGGTAGGCGACGACGCTCCCGCTCAAAATCAGGTAAAGTCGCCGCGTTTCCGCGCCTTCTTCGACGAGCGTCGCGCCTTTTTCGAGCGCGAAAATTCTCTCCGGATAAGCGAAATAGTCCGCGTTTATCCGGGAAAGCTTTTCATGAAATTCCGCTCGTTTTCTCACGGAGACGATTTTTCCGGTTGCCGTTCGGGAACGATTTTTTCTTTCGGAGAGGAATCCGCTTCGGCGATCGTGCGGGAACGCGGCGAAACTCACCGCGCCGCTCCCGCGTCGGCGGGAACGGCGCCGGCGTCTTTTTCCACCGAACCGGGAGCGAAGACGGGAACGGGCGCCGCGGGAACGGTGTGCGCCTTGCCCGCCGCGTCGACCTCGACCGACTCCGGCGCGAACATCTCCACGTTTTCCGGCGCGACTTCGCGGACTTTGCCGTCGGATTTGACCGGAGAAAACACGTGGAGCTGCGCCAAAAGGAACATCATCGCATATGTGAGCACCATCCCGGCGACGCCGATGGCGACGCCCGTTTTCGCCATGCCCTTCGTGTCGACGAGTCCCGTCGCGTGCGCAAGCGCGTTCGGCGGAGTGGAAATCGGGAGCGACATGCCGAGCGACGACGCGAACGCCACGGAAACGAGCAGCGCCACGACGCCTCCCAGCGCGTCCAACGACGCGCCGACGTTTACGCCGATTACCGCGATGATGGGAACGAGCAGCGACGCCGTCGCCGTGTGCGACATGAAGTTCGCCATAAAAAGGCAGATGACGCCGACGCCGACCATCAGCACCATTGCCGGCCACGAGGCGAACGGGATCGCGCCGATCAAATGCTCCGCAAGTCCCGTGCGCTGCAGACCGAGCCCGAGCGCGAAACCGCCGGCCACGAGCCAGAGCACGTCCCAGCTCATGCCGTTCAAATCCTTTTTCGTGATGACCTGCGTCAGCGCGAACACCGCCATCGGAATCATCGCGACGACGTTGGAGTCGATGCCGACGACGTCTTTCCCGAGCACCCACAGCAGAACGGTGACGCCGAACGTGACGTAAACGATGATCGCTTTCGGCGTTTTCAGAAATTCGCCGCCGACCTGCAGCTCCATGGATTTTTTCGAAATCGGGAACAGCCAAAGCAGGAGCGCCCAGGAAGCGACGATAAGGATAATCACGTAGGGAATGCCGAAGGCCATCCACGTGCCGAAAGTCACGCCCGCGTTGATGTCCTCGAGAGCCTTGAGCGCAATCGCGTTCGGCGGCGTTCCGATCGGCGTGCCCATCCCGCCGATGTTCGCCGCAATCGGGATCGCGAGCGCGAAAGCCGCGCGGCCCTTGTCGCTTTCGTCGAAAAGCGAAAGCACGGGAGCGAGAATCGCGAGCATCATCGCAGCGGTCGCCGTGTTCGACATGAACATCGAGAAAAGCGCGGTGATCGACATCAGCCCGAGCAGGACGAACTTCGGATTCGTTCCGAACGGCTTCAGCAGAAAGCGCGCGAGATTCATGTCGAGCTTGTATTTCGTCGCTGCCGCGGCGAGGAAAAAGCCGCCGAGAAAGAGCATGATGATCGGGTCGGCGAACGTCGCCATGATGCCCTTGGCGGAAACGAGATTGCCGAATTTTTCGCCGGTCGCGGGATCGGCCTGCAGCGAGAACACGGGAACGTCGCTGCCGGGCGGCGTGAGCTCCAGCGCGAGGTCGGACACCGTGAGCAGCATCGTCACGATGACGAGCATCGACGTCGTCCAAATCGGGAACGGCTCAAGAATCCAAAACA
>DVOG01000138.1 GCA_018713755.1 Candidatus Spyradosoma merdigallinarum
TCCATGCGGTCGGCGGCGCCGTCGGCGGCTTCGCTCGCGCGGGAACGCGTCCGCTCGAAGCCGAGCTCCGGCGGCGCGTCGAGCAGCACCGTGAGATCAGGCGCGAGGCCGCCCGTCGCGAAACGGTTCAGCGCGGCGATTTCCGCCGCGCCCAGGCCCCTGCCCGCGCCCTGATAGGCGACGGAAGAGTCCGTGAAGCGGTCGGCGACGACGCACGTCCCCGCCTCCAGCGCGGGAACGAGTTTTTCCCGCACGAGCTGCGCGCGCGCCGCGGAAAACAGCAGCGCCTCCGCCTCGCCGCACATGTTCCCGCCGTAATCGGCGAACTTGAGCATCCGCCGCACGTCTTCTCCCAAAGCCGTTCCGCCGGGTTCGCGCGTGCGCAGCACGGCGTTCCCGCGCGCTTCGAGGAACGCAGCGCAACGCGCCGCCTGCGTCGATTTCCCGACGCCTTCGACGCCTTCGAAGCTGATGAATATTCCGCGCGGCATGGCGGCGTCCTATTGTCGGAATTTCGCGGGAGCACGCAATCCGTTTTTTTTTTGCCGCCGCGCATTTTTTTCCGTGTTGCGGCGGCGCGGAAATTCGGTAAAAGTCTCATTCGGCAGAACGCCTCGCCCCATGAACAATTTCTCCGCATTCGACATCATCGGACCCGCCATGATCGGCCCGTCAAGCTCGCACACCGCAGGCGCCGTGCGCCTCGGACTGCTCGCGCGCGGCATTTGCGGCGGAGGCGCGGCGTTTTACCCGAGCGTGCTGATCGAGCTTCACGGCTCGTTCGCCGCGACGGGGCGCGGACACGCGACCGACCGCGGCATCGTCGCCGGCCTGCTCGGGATGCTCCCGGACGACGAGCGGCTGAAAAACGCGCTCGACTTGGCGCGCGAAAACGGCATGAACGTCGAGTTCCGCAACGCCGATCTCGGCGTCAACGCGCACCCGAACACGGCGCGCATCACGTATCTTTTCCCCGACGGCGAAAAGCTTTCCGTCACCGGCGCGAGCATCGGCGGCGGGAACGTCGTAATCCAGGAAATCGACGGCTTCGAAACCGATCTGAACGGAGAGCTCGACGCGCTCATTTTCTGGCACATGGACCGCCCCGGATTCCTCGCGCGCGTGACGGGGCTGCTCGCCTGCATCGAAGCCAACATCGCCGCCATCCAGACCACGCGCCGCATGCGCAACAGCGAGGCGCTTTCCATCATCAAAACCGACGCGCCGCTGCCCGCGGACTGCATGAGCGTACTCAGAAAAATACCCTTCGTGCACCGCCTGCTCGCGATTCCGAAACTGCCCTGAGCGCCCCGCCGCGTTCCCGCAAAAATTTCAACCGTTCCCGCAAAAAAAACATGTTCGCCTATTCCACCGCCGCCGAAATGCTCGCCCTGTGCGAGCGCGAAAAAATTTCCGTCGGAGAACTCGCCCTGCGCCGCGAAATCGAAATGTCCGGTCGTTCCCGCGAAGAAATTTTCGGAAAAATGAAGGCGCTTTTCCGAACGATGCGCGAATCTGTCCTCCGCGGGCTGGAAATCCGCAATCCTTCGCCCAGCGGGCTTTCCGGCGGCGACGCGGCGAAGGTGCTCGCCTACGCCGAAAGCGGCGACTCTCTGCTCGGCGCGACGCTCACGCGCCTCGTCGCCTGCAGCTGCGCCGTGCTGGAAACGAACGCGCAGTTCGGGCGCATCGTCGCGACGCCGACCGCCGGCTCTTCCGGCATCGTTCCCGCCTGCCTCGTGCTTTTGGAAGAAACGCGCGGCACGGACGAAGACACGCTCACGCGCGCGCTTTTCACGGCGAGCGGGATCGGCGTCGTCATCGCCGGGAACGCGTTCCTCGCCGGCGCGCAGGGCGGCTGCCAGGCGGAAGTCGGAAGCGCGTCGTGCATCGCGGCGGCGGCGGTCGTCGAAGCGCTCGGAGGCTCGCCCGAACGCGCCTGCGCGGCGGGAACGTTCGCGCTGATCAACACGCTCGGACTCGTCTGCGACCCGATCGGCGGCTTCGTCGAAGTGCCCTGCGTTTCGCGCAACGGCATGTTCGCCGTGCATTCCTGGCTCGCCGCGACGCTCGCGCTCGCCGGCGCGGATCCGCGCGTTTCGCTCGACGACGCGATTTTCGCCATGCGCGACGTCGGGCGGCGCATGCCGCGCGAACTGCGGGAAACCTCGCTCGGCGGGCTCGCCGTCTGTCCGAGCGCCTGCAAGCGGAATTTCGGCGGGAACGGCGGCGGATTCGCTTCGTAAAAAAAAAAAGCGTTCCCGCAGGAGGGCACCCGCGGGAACGCCGATATAACCTGAACAAACCGATTCTTCGCTTGTCTCGCGACGAATCAGAAAGTCTTTGCTCGGCCGCGACTTATTTGCGTCGGCGACGCGAAGCCACGAGCGCCAGCGCGCCCAGACCCGCGAGCAGACCGAACGCGGACGGTTCCGGAATCGCCGAGGCGTTCGCCTTGTTCGAGCCCAGGTAAGCGATCTGGTCCGATTCCAGCACGCCGGAGTAAACGGCGATGTCGCTGAACGACATGTTCGCGGTGTTGATTCGGGTTAGGTGGGCGATGCAGCCGCCGAAGGAGAAGGCGGACATCGGACCGTCGTCCCGCACCTGTCTCTTATACACATCTGACGCTGCCG
>DVOG01000139.1 GCA_018713755.1 Candidatus Spyradosoma merdigallinarum
CGCCTGCGCGCGCTTCAGACGGCTCTCCGTCAGCTTCCCCTGAACATAAACAAACGACACCAAAGTGATCGCCACCGTCAGCATCAGCGCCATCATCACAAGCGAAACCACCAGCGAAAAACCGCCGCGGCATGCGCGGATGCGCCGGCGATTTCCTCGATTCTCACTCTTCTTCCAATTCTTTTTCAAAGGGGTATCCATGGGGAAAAGCGCGCGCATTTTTACAAATGACCCTATGCAGAGCGAGTCAAAAAACGCGTCTTCGCCGCGGGAACGCGAGCGAGAATAAACCTTGACGCGGGAACGGCGTTTTGAGATTTTTTTGAACTTCAATTTTCGAACTTATGGCAAACACCACCGTCAACAACATCAAGCGCAAAAACATCATCCGCTACAACAACGACCTCTGCCTCGTGCTGGAATGCCAGGTCCGCACGCCGCCGAACAACGCGTCCTACTGCCAGATGGAACTGCGTTCGCTTTCTTCCGGCCGCGTCATTCCCGTCCGCACGAACATCGGAGCTTCGTTCGACGTTCTCGAAAACAGCATCCGCCAGCTCGAACTTCTTTATCAGGCGGACGGCAACTACGTTTTCTCCGACGCGGAAACGTTCGAAGAATACCCGATCCCGGCGTCGACGCTGAAGGACTCCGCGGGCTTTCTGATCGAAGGTCAGACCTACGACATTCTCTTCGTCGAGGAAAAGCCGGTTTCCGTCAACCTCCCGGCGTCGGTCAACGTCAAGGTCACGGAAGCGCCGCCCGCCGTCAAAGGCGACACCTCCGGGAACGCGCAGAAGGCCGTCAAAATCGAATCCGGCCTCACGATCATGGTGCCGCTCTTCATCAAGGAAGGCGAAGTCATCCGCATCAGC
This sequence comes from Candidatus Spyradosoma merdigallinarum, assembly GCA_018713755.1. Taxonomy (GTDB): domain Bacteria; phylum Verrucomicrobiota; class Verrucomicrobiia; order Opitutales; family UBA953; genus Spyradosoma; species Spyradosoma merdigallinarum. The sequence continues at coordinate 876 of DVOG01000139.1, forward strand.
ACCGCGGACAAAAGCTATCTCGGCCGCGCCTGAGCGAAAGCCGAACGCGACGCAAAAGAAAAACGGCGCTCCCGCCCTTGCCGCGGGAACGCCGTTTTTCTTTTGCCCTTTCGTTCCCGTTCAGGCGAAGTAGGCGACGCCCGCGGCGAAAATGGGCTGGTTCTTGTTTCCGGGAATGTTCTTGCCGACGTCGTTCCCGCGCCGCTCCGAATGCCCCATCTTTCCGAGAACGCGGCCGTCGGGAGAAAGAATGCCCTCGATCGCCTGATACGAGCCGTTCGGGTTGCACGCGATGTCGTAGCTCGGCGTTCCCGCCGCGTCGCAGTACTGGAACGCGATCTGCCCGTTCGCCGCGAGCCTCGCGACCGTCTCCGGCGTCGCCGTGAAATTGCCTTCGCCGTGCGAAGCGGGAATCGTGAACACGTCGCCCACGTTCACGTTCGACAGCCACGGCGACTTCACCGAAGCCACGCGCGTGTGAACGTAGCGCGAAATGTGCCTGCCGATGCGGTTGCGGAAAAGCGTCGGGCACGAGGCGTCCATGTCGCGGATTTCGCCGAACGGCACGAGCCCGAGCTTGATCAGCGCCTGGAAACCGTTGCAGATGCCGAGAATCAGCCCGTCGCGCTCCTTGATCAGCGCGTTCGTCGCGTCGCGCACGGCGGGATTCTTGAAGACGGAAGCGATGAATTTTCCGGAGCCGTCCGGCTCGTCTCCCGCGGAGAATCCGCCCGGAATCATCAGAATCTGCGCCTGCGAGATTTTCTCGGCGATCGCGCGCAGCGACTCCTCGACGGCGGCGGTCGTCAAATTGCGGACGACGAAAATCTCCGGCTCCGCGCCCGCCTCGCGGAAGGCGCGGGCCGTGTCGTATTCGCAGTTCGAACCCGGGAACACGGGAATGAAAACGCGCGGCTTGGCGACGCGGATTTTCGCGTGCGCGGGAACGGCGCGCGCCGCGCAGGAAAAGACCTGCGGCGCGGGAGCGGTGTCCGCGGGAGCGGCGCGCGTCGGGAACACGGCTTCCAAGGGCGCTTCCCAAGCCTCGCGCAGCGCGGCGAGCGAAACGAAGCCGCCGTTCCAGGAAATTTCCTCTTTCTCCTGCGTGCGGCCCAGCGTCTCGTGCTCCAGGCCGTCGAGCGCTTCGTCGGCGGGAACTTCAAGCACCCAGGCGCCGTATTCGGGAACGAAGAATTTCGCGTCGGGCGCGGCGTCGAGCGCGACGCCGATGCCGTTCCCGAACGCCATTTCCGCCAACGCCGCGGCGAGCCCGCCGGCGCGGACGGTGCGCGCGGACAGCACGCGGCCGGAGGCGACGAGGCGATGCACCGCGGCGAGCTTGCCGCGCAGATCCGCCCAGTCCGGCATGCGGTCTTCCGCGTATTTCGCGGGAACGCGCACGATTTTCGTGCCCGCGCGCTTCAGCTCCGGAGAAATGACGCCGGAGGCCTTCGCGGGAACGACCGCGAACGAAACCAGCGTCGGCGGAACGTCCAAATTCTTGAACGACCCGGACATCGAATCCTTGCCGCCGACGGCGCCGTTCCCGAGCTCGAGCTGCGCCGTGAACGCGCCGAGCAGCGCCGCGAGCGGCTTGCCCCAGCGCGCCGGGTCGCTGCCGAGCTTTTCGAAATATTCCTGCAGCGTCAGCCGCGCCTTCGCGGGATCGCCGCCGGCGGCGGCGAGGCGCGCCACGGAATCGACGACGGCGAACGCCGCGCCGTGCGCCGGGGACCAGCTCGAAAGCTCCGGATCGAAGCCGAAGCTCATCAGCGTGCAGTCGTCCGTTTCGCCTTCAAGCACGGGGATTTTCGCCGCCATCGCTTCAATCGGCGTCGTCTGCGTCTTCCCGCCGAAGGGATGCAGCACCGTTCCCGCGCCGATGGACGCGTCGAAGCGTTCGACGAGGCCGCGCTGCCCGCAGCAGCGCAAGCTGCCGACGACGTTGAGCCAGGTCTTCGCGGCGTCGTTCCCGAGCAGCGGCTTCGGGAGCAGCGGATTTTTCGCGGGATCGGGCGCGCAGACGCGGGCGTCCGTCTCCTGCGTCGCCCCGTTCGTGTCGAGAAACGCGCGGCGCAGGTCGACGATCGCCTCGCCTTGCCAGAACATGCGCAGACGGCCGGAATCCGTGACGTCGGCGATGGGCGTCGATTCGAGATTTTCGCGGTTCGCCGCCGCGCGGAATTTTTCGAAATCGGCGGGATCGAGCACGACGGCCATGCGTTCCTGCGATTCGGAAATCGCCAGCTCCGTGCCGTTGAGCCCTTCGTATTTGCGCGGCACGCGGTCAAGGCGAATGTCGAGCGAAGGCGCGAGCTCGCCGACGGCGACGGAAACGCCGCCCGCGCCGAAGTCGTTGCAGCGCTTGATGAGGCGCGCGACGTCCGGGTCGCGGAAAAGCCGCTGCAGCTTGCGCTCCGTCGGCGCGTCGCCCTTCTGCACTTCCGCGCTGTTTTCGAGCGCGTGCTCCGTGTGTTCCTTGGACGATCCCGTGGCGCCGCCGATGCCGTCGCGCCCCGTGCGGCCGCCGACGAGGACGATGACGTCGCCGGGAACGGGCGTTCCGCGCACGACGTTCTTTTTCGGTCCCGCGGCGATGACTGCGCCGATTTCAAGGCGTTTCGCGACGTAGCCCGGATGATAAATTTCGTGCACCGTTCCCGTGGCGAGCCCGATTTGGTTGCCGTAGGAGGAATAGCCCTGCGCCGCGCCGCGCACGATTTTGCGCTGCGGGAGTTTCCCGGAAAGCGTTTTCGAGAACGGCGCGCGCGGGTCCGCCGCGCCCGTGACGCGCATCGCCTGATAGACGTAGCTGCGGCCGGAAAGCGGGTCGCGGATGGCGCCGCCGAGGCAGGTCGCCGCGCCGCCGAAGGGCTCGATTTCCGTCGGGTGGTTGTGCGTCTCGTTCTTGAACATCACGAGCCAGTCTTCCGTTTTTCCGTCGACCGTCACGGGCACGACGATGGAGGCGGCGTTGATTTCCTCGGAAACTTCGAGGTCGTCGAGCTTGCCCTGCTTCTTGAGTTCCCGCATGGCGAGCAGCGCGACGTCCATCAGGCAAACCGTTTTGTCTTCGCGGCCGAGTTCCCGCCGCAGCGCGAGGTAGCGTTCCCACGCCTTTTCGACGGGAGCGAGCAGCGGGGAATCGTCGAAGGAGACGCGGTTCAGGCGCGTCAGGAACGTCGTGTGCCGGCAGTGGTCGGACCAGTAGGTGTCGAGCACGCGGATTTCCGTCAGCGTCGGCTCGCGGCGCTCTTCGTCGCGGAAGTATTTCTGCACGAACGCGAGGTCGGCGTCGCTCATCGCCAGCCCGAGTTCCCGCCGCAGCGCGGAGAGCTCTTCGGGCGTTTTTCGGGAAAAATCTTCGAGGCGCGGAATCGGCTCGGGCGCGGGAACGCCGCGGCGCAGCGTCTCGGGAACCTCGAGCGAGGCTTCGCGGGAGTCGACGGGATTGATGAGGTAGGCCTTGACGCGCGCGAGATCTTCGTCGGAGACGTTCCCGCGGATCACGTAGACGAGCGCGGAAGCGATCAGCGGGCGTTCCTTGCGCGTGAGCATCTGCACGCACTGCGCCGCGGAATCCGCGCGCTGGTCAAACTGCCCGGGCAGATATTCCACGGCGAAAACCTTGTCGTCCGCGCCGCACGGGAGCGCGTCTTCGAAAACGTCGTCGACCTGCGGCTCGGCGAAAATCGTCGGGAGCGTCTTGCGGAAATCCTCCTCGCTGAGTCCGTCGATGTCGTAGCGCTGCGCGATGCGCAGATCTTCCGCGCCGGACAAGCCGAGCGACTCCCGCAAATCCTGCAGGACGGCTTTGGTGTGTTCGCGGAACGCCGCTTTCTTTTCAACAAAAATGCGCTTCATGGTCGTGAAAACAAAGGGCGGGATTTTCTCCGAAGCGGCGCGGCAAGGCAACGAAAAACGCCGTTCCCGCGCGGGAACGGACGCGGAGAAAAAAGAGCGCTCCCGCGGGATTTTTCGCGGGAACGCCTTTTTTTCGGAATCTGCGCGGGATTTCTCAGCAGACGCCCTGGGCGAGCATCGCGTCGGCGACCTTGACGAAGCCGGCGACGTTCGCGCCCTGCACGTAGTCGATCGTGCCGTCGTCCTGCTTTCCGTAGCGGACGCAGGCTTCATGAATGCTCTTCATGATGCCGTGCAGGCGCGCGTCGACTTCTTCGCGCGTCCAGGAAAGGCGCAGGGAATTCTGCGACATTTCGAGGCCGGACGTCGCGACGCCGCCGGCGTTCGACGCCTTGCCCGGCGCGTAAAGGATTTTCGCGTTCTGGAACGCGGCGATGGCTTCCGGCGTCGAGGGCATGTTCGCGCCTTCGGCGACGCAGATCACGCCGCCGGCGAGCAGCGCCTTCGCGTCGTTCCCGTCGAGCTCGTTCTGCGTCGCGCACGGGAGCGCGATGTCGCACTTGACGGACCACGGGCGCTTGCCTTCGAGGTATTCGAAGCCGAACTTTTCCGCCGCCTCGCGGATGCGGCCGCGCTTTTCGTTTTTCAGCTCCATGATCCACGCGAGCTGTTCCTTCGTGATGCCGTCCTTCGCGACGATCGTGCCGTTGGAGTCGGAAAGCGTGAGCACTTTCGCGCCGAGCTCAAGGCATTTTTCCGCCGCGTACTGCGCGACGTTCCCGGAGCCGGAAATCGCGACGGTCTTGCCCGCGAACGCGTCGTTGCGCGTCTTGAGCATTTCCTGCGCGAAATAGACCGTGCCGTAGCCCGTCGCCTCCGGGCGAATCAGCGAGCCGCCGTAAGCGAGGCCCTTGCCCGTGAGGACGCCGTCCCAGTTCTTCGTCAGCTTCTTGTACATGCCGAAGAGGAAGCCGATTTCGCGGCCGCCCACGCCGATGTCCCCCGCGGGAACGTCCTGGTCGGCGCCGATGTGGCGATAAAGCTCCGTCATGAAGGACTGGCAGAAGCGCATGACTTCGTTGTCGCTCTTGCCCTTCGGGTCAAAGTCCGATCCGCCCTTGCCGCCGCCCATCGGGAGCGTCGTCAGCGAGTTTTTGAAAACCTGCTCGAACGCGAGGAACTTGAGGATGCTCAAATTCACCGACGGGTGGAAGCGCAATCCGCCCTTGTAGGGCCCGATCGCGCTGTTCATCTGGATGCGGAAGCCGCGGTTGACGCGGACGTTCCCGGCGTCGTCCACCCACGGCACGCGGAACATGATCACGCGCTCGGGCTCGACGATGCGCTCGAGCAGTCCCGCCTTCGCGTATTTCGGATTCTTCGCGAGGAATCCGCGGAGGCTGTGAAGGACTTCTTCGACGGCCTGGTGAAATTCCGGCTGGTTCGGGTCGCGCTCGACGACGGTCTTCAGGACGGAATCGATGATTGAATCGCTCATTTTTTTCGGATGTTGTTGGTTGTTTTTCGGAAAAATCTTTCTCGCCGCGAGTCGGCTGAAAGAGAGACGCAAGTATTTCCGAGAGAGAAAAGCGATTCAACAAAAAAATGCGGATTTTTTACAAAATTTTCCGATGCGCGGCGCGCGCGGCGTTCCCGCCCGGCGTCCGAAGCGGCAAGCGTGATTGATTTCGCGGGAACGCTTTTTTATAGTTGCGCCTTTCCATGTTCGATTTCAGCGAAAGTTTCGAGGCGGGCGTTCCCGTCGGCGGCGAAGAGACGGTCGCGCTCGCGGAACGGATTTTTTCCGGCGCGGACGCCTGGCTGAAAACGCGCCTGGGCATGGAGGCGCGCCCGCAGCAGACGAACATGGCGCTTGCCGCGGCGCGCGCGTTCGCCGACGCTTCCGCCCTGCTCTTCGAAGCGGGAACGGGCGTCGGGAAAAGCCTCGCCTACCTGATTCCCGGCCTGATTTTCGCGAAGCTCTCCGGAAAAAAATTCGTCGTTTCCACGCTGACGATTCCGCTGCAGGAGCAAATCCTGAAGAAAGACCTCGCGCTTTGCCGGAAGCTTTTCGAGCGCGTTCCCGCGCTGGAAAGATTCGGCGGCTTCAAAGTCGCGCTGATGCTGGGCAAGCACAACTATCTCTGCGGGACGCGCCTGGCGCAGGCGCTGCGGCGGCACGAGGGCATCTTCGACGGGAGCGACGGCTCGGACTCGGCGCGGGAGCTGCGGCTCATCCGCGACTGGGCGGCGCAGCCCGGCTGCACGGGGCTGCGGGAACACCTGCCGCAGCGCGTCAGCGACGAAGTTTGGGAAAGCGTGAACGCGGATTCTTCCGCGTGTTCCCGCAGACACTGCTTTCCCGACACCTGCTTCTACCAGCGTGCGCGCGCCGCGATCGGCGAGGCGGACATCGTCGTCGTCAACCACCACCTGCTGTTCTCGCTCGTCGGCGCGGGAGCGGCGCCGCAGGGCGACGAAACGGGGATTCTCTACCCGAACGATTTCGCGGTCATCGACGAAGCGCACAGCGTTCCCGACGTCGCGACGAGCTACTTCGGCACGGAAATTTCCTCCGCCGGCGTGCAGCGGCTGCTCGCGCGCGTCGCGTCGGCGTTCAAGAAAGGCGGCGTGCTCGCGCCGTTTCAAAGCGCGGAAAACCGGACGCTCGTCGCGAACGCGCGCGTGGCGGCGGAGGATTTTTTCTCGGATCTGCGCTTCCGTTTTCTCGAAAAAAGCTCCACGTTCCGCTTCCGGGAACGCGACTGGGCGCAGAACGTCTGCGAAATGCCGCTGGGCAGACTCGAGACGAAGCTCAAGCAGATCGCGCAGCTGGAATCGCGCCCGCAGCCGAAGGACGAAATCGGCGATTTCGCGAAACGCATCGAGGCGGCGCGGCTCGCCGTCCGCGAATGCCTCGAGCTGCGCGACGCGCCGGAAAAAGTTTACTGGGCGACGCTGAGCCGTTCCCGCGCGCGCACGGTGACGCTGTGCGGCAAGCCGATCGACGTCGCGCCGCAGCTCGCCGAAACGCTTTTTTCGCGGAAGACCGCCGTGGTGCTCTCGTCGGCGACGCTGACGGACGGCAAGTCGATGGCGCGTTTCCGGAAGAGCTGCGGCGCGGATCTCGGGGCGGGAACGGCGCTTTCGCTTCGGGAAAATTCGCCCTTCGACTACGAGGCGAACATGGAAATTTTCATCGCGAAGAATCTGCCCGAACCCGACAGGCGCGACGGCTCGCTCGACACGGCGCGCATCGAGGAAATCTGCGCGCACTGCATCGGCGCGATGCTCGCCGGCGGCACGCTGATTCTGTGCACGAGCCACGAGATTTGCCGCGCGCTCGCCGCCGGGCTGCGGGAACGGCTGCGCGGGACGAGGCGCGAAATCCTCGTCCAAGGCGAAGAGCATTCGCGGCAGGAGCTCGTGCGCCGCTTCATCCGCGACGGGAACGCCGTCCTCGTCGGCACGAGCAGTTTTTGGACGGGCGTCGACGTTCCCGGCGCGGCGCTTTCGCAACTCGTCGTCACGCGCCTGCCGTTCGCCAACCCGAAGGAACCGCTCGTCGAGGCGCGCGGCGAATGGATCCGGGAAAACGGAGGCAGCCCGTTCTTCGAAATGTCGCTGCCCGACGCCGTGCTGCAGTTCCGCCAAGGCATCGGGCGGCTCATTCGGAAATCCGACGACCGCGGGAGGCTCGTGCTGCTCGATTCCCGCCTGCTCTCCAAGCCCTACGGGAAAAGATTTCTCGGCGCGCTCCCGCACGGCAATTGGCGCGTGTTTTCGCCGGAAAGCTTCCGCGAGGAGATTCCGCCCTTCCGCGGCTGAGCGCGGCGCGCGTTCCCGCGGGCGATTTTTCCGTTCGTTCCCGCGCCGGGGGAACGTTTTTTCTTCTTTTGCAAATGGACAAGACGGCGGAATCGTGGTTTCATTGCGGGAACGATGAACAAGGTTCTCAAACTCATTCTTGAAGGCGAACAGCTCTCGACGGAGCAAATGGCGCGCATTCTCGACGCGGCTCCCGAAGAAGTCGAAGCGCAGCTCGAGCTGCTTAAAAAGGAACAGATCCTGCTCGGCTGGCGTCCCGTGCTGAACCCGTCCTTCGACGCGGAAACGCGCGTGCGCGCCGTCATCGAGCTGAAAGTCTCGCCGGACGTCAGCGGCGGCTTCGACCGCATCGCCGAGCGCGTGAGCCAATTCGACCAGGTGGAAAGCTGCTACCTGATGTCGGGCTCCTACGATCTGCTCGTCATCGTCAACGCGGACAATCTCTACAAGGTCGCGAACTTCGTCCACAACCGCCTCGCGCGCATCGGCGGCGTGCTTTCGACGGCGACGCACTTCATGCTGCGCGCCTACAAGGAATCCGGCTTCGCCGTCGCCGCGCCGGAAAAGCCGGAGCGCCCGGCGGTCTCGCAATAAGGCGCGCCGCGTTCCCGCGGAAAAGAAAAATTCCACGGATCAAAAAAAAATTTTCCATTCCAAAAAACATGAGAGATTTTCTCGCTTCCCACGTCCGCACGATGCCGAAATCCGGCATCCGCGACTTTTTCGCCATCGTCTCGCAGCTCAAGGACGCGGTCTCGCTCGGCATCGGCGAGCCTGACTTCGTCACGCCCTTCCACATCCGCGACGCCGCGATTTCCGCGCTCGAGCGCGGGCACACGAGCTACACGGACAACCGCGGCCTCATCGCGCTGCGCAAAGAAATTTCCAAATACGTCGCCGCGAACTACGGGCAGGAATACGATCCGGAAACGGAAATCATCACGACGGTCGGCGTCTCCGAAGCGCTCGACTCCGTGCTGCGCGCGATTCTCAACCCGGGCGACAAAGTCATTTACCACGAACCCTGCTACGTTTCCTACTGCCCCTCGATCAAGCTCTGCCACGCGGAGGCGATCGCCGTGGAAACCAAGGCGGAAGACGATTTCGCCATCACGATCGAAGCGCTGCGCGCCGCGTGGCAGCCCGGCGTCAAGGCGCTGCTGATCAACTTCCCGACGAATCCCACCGGCGGGACCGCCTCGCGGGAACTGCTCGAGGAAATCGCGAAATTCGCCGTCGAAAAGGACATGCTCGTCATTTCCGACGAAATTTATTCCGAGCTGACTTTCGACGGGAACCACACCTCGATCATCTCGATGCCGGGCATGCGGGAACGCACGGTCTTCCTGCACGGCTTTTCCAAGGCCTACGCGATGACGGGCTTCCGCGTCGGCTACGCCTGCGGTCCCGCGGAAATCATCGACGGGCTGCTGAAAATCCACCAGTACGGCATTCTCTGCGCGCCCATCGTCTCGCAGGAAGCCGCGATCGAAGCGTTGCGCAACGGCCGCGGGGCGATGCTCGAAATGCGCGAAAAATACCGGGAACGCCGCGACTTCATCGTGCGCCGCTTCAACGAGCTCGGGCTGAAATGCCGCTCGCCGCGGGGATCGTTCTACGCGTTCCCGGACATCACGTCGACGGGCATGTCGTCGATGGATTTCGCCAAGGGTCTGCTCGAGGCCGAGCGCGTCGCGATGGTGCCGGGAACGGCGTTCGGGAAATGCGGCGAAGGTTTCTGCCGCGCGAGCTTCTCCACGTCCTACGCGAACATCGACGAAGCCTGCACGCGCATCGAACGCTATCTCAAGACGCTGAAAAAATAACGGCGCGCGCGACGGCGACGAAAAAAAGGCGTTCCCGCGGGAAATCCGCACGGGAACGCCTTTTCGTTTTCGCGGCGAAGGACGCGCGCTCACGCCGCGCGTTTTCCGCGGCGGCGGCGCGCCGCGGCGAGCGCCAGCGCGAACGTTCCCGCGAGCAGACCGAACGCCGACGGCTCGGGAATCGTCATCGTCAGCACGAGGTCCGAACCAATGTATTCCCAGCTCTGGATCCAGCCGCTCCAATCCTCGCCGTCGGCGATGCCGAAGCTGCTTTCGGGGATGTCTTCGGAAGCAAGCGTCGCGACCACGGACCGCGTTTCCGAAGCGTTCCACGAGAGCTTCGTTCCGCTGAGCACCTTCAGCGTGAACGTTTCACCCGCCGTTCCGGAGTCTTTCCCGAAGGAGCCCAGATCGACCAGGATTTTCCCGCCTTGCGCGATCTTGATTCCGCCGGAGGCCGTAAGAGCGGACGAACGCACTTCCAGCGCTCCTCCCGCGCCGATCGAGACCGAGCTTTTTCCCAGCGCGTTCGCCGCGCTCGTCGCGACGGTTCCGCCCGAAATCAGGAGAGAGCTTTTGGATACCATTACCATCGGCGATCCCGAAACGAGCAGCGTTCCCGCTCCCGCCTTTTCAAGGGAACCGGTCAGCGAAAAATCCGTCACGGAAAAAGTCTTCCCCGCCGAGACGTCGACGTACCCGCTCCCGGAAAGCGTATACAGCCTGTCTCTTAT
>DVOG01000140.1 GCA_018713755.1 Candidatus Spyradosoma merdigallinarum
GCCGTGCTGCTTTATCAGCGCGACGAGCCGCTCCACTGCCTCTTCCTGCGGAATGCCCCGCTCGACGCATTCGCCGCCGACGTAGAGATTGATCTTCCCCGGCGCGCCGCCGACGTAGCCGAAATCCGCGTCCGCCATTTCTCCGGGACCGTTCACGACGCAGCCCATGACGCCGATCGTCACGCCGCTGAGATGCTCCGTGCGCGCTTTGATTTTTCTGACGGTATCCTGAATGTCGTATTGCGTGCGGCCGCAGCCTGGACAGGCGATGTATTCCGTTTTCGAGCGGCGGGAACGCGTCGCCTGCAGAATGTCGTAAGCGAGGCGGACGTTGCGCGCCGCCGACGGCGAAAGTTCGATGCTGAGAATGTCTCCGATCCCGTCGCAGAGCAACGGTCCGGCGATCAGCGAAGCCTCGATGAGCGCGTCCTCTTCGCCGCCGAATTTCGGCAGCGGCGCGATCGTGTTCCGCACCGTGGAGCGAATCCAGATCGGCGCGGAAATGCCCGCGTTGGCGAGCATCTGCGCGAGTTTGCGGTAAACGCCGACGGGATGCGCGTCCGGCGTCTTGCGGCTCGACGTGAAGATCAGTTTGTCCTGCGGAAAATCCGCCAGCGCGGGAACGACCGCCGCGCGCGCGCCCGCCGTCGTGTCGACGACGAGCCCGACGCCCTTCTCGCGGCAAAGCGCGATCCACTCGGGAATGATTTCCGCGTTCGCGGGATTGAAGCGGCGCTGAATGTAGAGCGCGGATTTCCCCGCCGGCTCGAGCTTCTCGAAAAGCGCGGGAACGCTCGTCTTGACGGGATCGAGCACGAACGCGGGAATTTCTTCGTCGAAAATTTTCCGAATTTCGAGCGCGGCGGCGAGATCGCTTTCCGCGGCGACAGGCAGAACGAGCCCTTCGACGGGCGTGCGCCCGCGCGTTTCCGCGAGCAGCGCGCGCAGGTCGCGGACGATTTCCTCGAACGGCTTCTCGACGTCGGCGAAAACGAAAACGCGCGGCGGGGCGTCCGTGGAAACTTTTTTCCCGCATCCGAGCTGCGCGGGAACGATTTTCCTGCGGCGGAACGAATACGCGGCGACGCCCGTGTCGCGCACCGGCGCGGGAACGGGATGCGGGTCGCTCAGCGTCGTGCGGATTTTTTCGATGCGCGAAGCGATTTCGCGGCAAACGGGAATTTCGCGGCAAGGGTCTTCGGTGAGCGAAACGCGAATCGTGTCTCCGATGCCGTCGAGCAGCAGCGAACCGATGCCGACGGCTGACTTGATGCGCGCGTCCTCGCCCTCACCGGCTTCCGTCACGCCGAGGTGAAGCGGATAGCTCATGCCGTTCTCGCGCATTTCGCGCACGGCGAGGCGATACGCCTCGATCATCACTTTCGTGTTCGAAGACTTCATCGAAAGCACGATGTCGTAAAAGCCTTCGCCTTCGCAGATGCGCACGAACTCCATCGCCGCGGCGGTCATTCCCGCGGGCGTGTCGCCGTAGCGGTTCAGCGTGCGCTCGGAAAGCGAGCCGTGATTCGTGCCGATGCGCAGCGCCCGCCCCAGCTCTTTCGCGCGGCGAATCAGCGGAGAAACCGCCTCCGCGACGCGCTCCAGCTCTTCCGCATATTCCGCGTCGGTGAAATCGCGCGGGAACGCGCGGCGCTTGTCCGCGTAATTTCCGGGATTGATGCGGACTTTTTCGACGTGCTCGATCGCCTCCATCGCCGCGGCGGGGAGAAAATGAATGTCGGCGACGAGCGGCTGGGAAAAGCCCGCCACGCGAAATTCGCGGTGAATGTCGCGCAGCGCGCGCGCCGCCTCGACCGTCGGCGCGGTGATGCGGATGAGCTCGCTTCCCGCTTCCGCGAGTCTGATGCACTGAGCGACCGTCGCGGGAACGTCCAGCGTGTTCGTCGTCGTCATCGACTGAAGGCGGACGGGATTGTGCCCGCCGATGCCGACGCCGCCGACGACGACTTCGCGGGTCGGCCGCCGCACGGTGTTGAAACGGGAAAGCGCGTAACTCATGAGAAAAGGGAATGGCTTTTTTCTTCGGAAATTTTCGGGAGAAATGATACTCCCGCCTTTCCATTTTTCAACCGCGAATGCGGCGCGGGAACGGCGAACGGCGTTCAGGCGGAATCTCCGGGCAAAGGCGTTCCCGCAAGCGCGGCCTCCCAGCGATCCCGCAGTTCGACGAGCGAGGAAAAAACGCCCGCCGCGTCGCGGAACGCATCGGGCGGCGGCGCGACCAAATCCGGCACGAGCGCAGCGATGCAGCCTGCCGCGAACGCCGCGCGGAAGCCCGTCGGGGAATCCTCCGCGGCGAGACAGTTTTCCGCGGGAACGCCGAGTTTTTCCGCCGTCGTGCGGTAAATTTCCGGGTCGGGTTTCCCGCGGGCGACTTCGTCGCCGCAAGTCGCCGCGTCGACGAAGCGCCACAGCCCGGCGCGCGCGAGCTTTTCCTGCGCGGAAACGCGCCGCGTCGACGTCGCCACGCCGATTTTCATCCCGCGGGAACGCGCGAAAGCGAACATTTCCCGCGCGCCGCGCATCAGCGGCACGCCCGCGGCGACGAGCCGCGCGTAATGCGCCCGCGCCGAAGCCGTGACGAGCTCCGCCGGGAGTTCCCGCCCGATTTCCCGCTGCAGAATGCGCATGCAGTCGTCCGAGCGGTGCCCGACCATTTTCAGAAAAATTTCCGGCGTGACGCGCGCGCCGACTTCGCGCGCCGCCGCGTCCCACGCGCGCAGGCTGAGTCGCTCGGAGTCCAGCAGCGTGCCGTCCATGTCGAAAACGACGGCGCGGATTCCGGAAAAGTTCATTCCAGCGAAACGGCGACCTTGAACGTTCCCGTCGCGCCGGGCTCGACGAAATGCAGACCGTTCCCGTGCGCCGTGCTGTTGGGCGCGCCCATCCACGGCTCCACGCAATAAAACGGCGCGTCTTCGCTTTCCGACCAGGTGACGACCGTCGTCCACGGCGAAGGCGTCTCGTCGGCTTCGCCGATGCGGACGACGACGTTTTCCTCGCCGTTTTTCGGACCGAAGGCGACGCGGTTCGTCTTCAGCTTCGTGTAAAGCAGGTCGCAGATGGCGGGATTGCCGAAGGAAACCGGCGCGGCGGGGGCGTCCGCCTTCGCGAGACTGCCGTCGCTCGCGTGATGCCAGAATTTTTTCGCGTCGATTTTCAGCACGTAATCCTTGCGGGAAAGTCCTTCGTGCCACGGGAGCGTGAAATAAAAATGATGACCCGCGCACCACGGGATGCGCTCGTTCCCGCGGTTGACCAGCTCGAGCTCGCATTCGAGCGAAAGTTCGCCGAAGCGATACGTCACGAAGAAATCGTAATCGAACGGGTAGCCTTCGCGCGCCGCCGCGGAAGGCAGGAAGCGCGCGCGGACGGACGTTTCCGAGGCCTCTGCGATTTCGAACGCGCCGTCCGTCGCGTAGCCGTGCATGGGCATCGGGCGCACGACGCCGTCGACGGGATTTTTCCAGAAGAATTTTTTCCCGTCGGCGAAATTGCGCCCCATGAACGGGAACAGAATCGGGTTGCCGCCGCGAATGTCGCGGAAGGAGGAGAAATCCGCGGTTTCCGGCCAGCGGATGACGCTGCGCGTCGTTCCCGCGGCGGCGATGTCCCAGCGCATCAGGCGCGCGCCCAGCGTCATGCACGCCGTGAAGGTCGAGGCGCCGACGCGCCACTGCTGAAAGGTTCGTCCGTCTTTTTCGAAAGTCTTCATCATAACGGCAAGCATTTAAATCCTTCGCGCCGCGGGAACGCGAGACGGAAATGCCGTCCCTCTTATTTTCCGGCCTCCTGCGCCGACGCGAAATCTCGATTTTCAGTGGCAAAATTGTGGCAAATCGCAGGGCAAAATCCGGTGTTTCTCCGCATCGACTCGCAACGTTCCGCATTGTAAAAGAACACATGGTTTGATTATTTGTTACAGATGGTTTGAGTATTTTGGACACTTTGTGGTGGGGTAGAAACCCCAACCTACAGACTGTATTATTTTAAAGATGAAGATTAGTTCCCGTATGTCAATGTAAATAATTATTAACGAGATTTTTTAATTTGGTGTAAACTGCGATATAAGTCGCACTGATTAATACTGGACAAAACTATCTTTTTCATATTTAATTATGATATTTATTATTAATGTAGGAGTTAAATAATGAATGTAAAAAAATTATCACCTGTCGCAGAATTTCTCAGAGCAAATCATGCAAAAGCAAAAAATATTAGGGTTTATCGTGATTACCCAACTGGCGTCCCGGTTAAGTACTGTGAATTTTACGATCCAAACGGTAACTATTTAGGAAAAATGTCCAGATCCGCAGGAAAAATTGGAAAAACTCCATCTTTTGCATTATTAAAAAGTTATATTGAAACATTGGAGCCTGGTTATAAAGCAGGGTATAGACAAGTAACAGAGAACGTAATTAATTTTGCCAAAATACTTGGTTTAAATACTGAAAAAACAACCTATCTTCCTGAAAAGATTGTGAAAAAAAGAACTATTATTGATAATCAAGGTTACAAAACAGAAGATATATTTGAACGTACTATCTCCAGTAAGCTAAAATTAATTGAAAAAGGCGACGATAAAGCATACGGCTATGTCCCGCAAAATACATATCTTGCCGAGGAGCCTATCAGATATCAAGAAACACAAACCGTTCATAATAGAATAAAATCGGATACATTCTAATATTGTTTCCAGTGTAAAAGGCATATGGTTTGATAGTTTCAATAAAGGCAATAAAACGTGCTGATGCAGTTGATAACCGTTACAACAACCCTATAGCTAACGCCATTAAGAAATTAATATGCAACATATAACAGATTGAATAGTGAATATGTCAATTTGATAAAACCAATTGTATCAAACATTAAGTTGGAAAAAGTACAATCGCCATGAATAAGTCTAAACTCATTGGGATAAACAGATTTTACTGCTTCTTTCAACTCGTCTCTGTTAAAGAAAATGTTCTTGTAATAATTCCCATTGATTTTGATAAACTCTTTATCCGCAAAAGGAACAAGTTTCTCAACTTTAGAAAGTCTGTCAAAAGTTTTATTCAGAAAATTATCCTCAACATCAGCAATATTAACAGGCTGAGCCGGCTCAAGATTGTGTAATTCTTTTAAAGCCTCTATAAGCTTCCGCAGAATCTCGCGTTTCTGCGTCTTAGTGAGGCAGTCGTATTCAAAAATATTTTTGCCTTTTACCCTCTTCATCGTAAGAGGCTCATATTCATAAATTTCCGGAATATTTTTATAGCCAAGCTCCATTACATGCTTATACCAGGCGATTTCATCAACAGCAATTTTCTGCCCCTGTTCATTGATTCCGCGTTTTATTATAATATCGCCCTTAATGCTCATGTACGGTAAAGAAGCAAGCAACCGAAAACAATAGATAGACCGCCAGCACTACACTATTCCGAACCAAAGACCAAAAGATAAGCATTGTGGGAAAATCTAAACTTTTGGATTTTCCTACAATG
>DVOG01000141.1 GCA_018713755.1 Candidatus Spyradosoma merdigallinarum
TCAGATGTGTATAAGAGACAGCCCCTTGAGGTCGTCTTCGCTTTCGGCGCCCTTGGCGGAGGCTTCGATGTTTTTGAAGACGGCGCTGAGGGTTTCATTGAGGTCGGCGTCGGATTTCGCGCCTTTGCGGACGTTTTCAAAAAGTTCGGAGGGAAGGATGAAAAAGCCTTTTTCCTTGACGGTGATTTCTCTCCCGGGTTCGGCGTCCTCGTCGGAGAGCGCGGCGTAATCGAATTCGGGCGTTCCCGCGCGGCGTTCTTCGGCGTTGATGTAGGCGGCGAGGTTCTCGGAGATGAAGCGGTAGAAGAGGATGCCGAGAACGTAGGCTTTGAAGTCCCATCCGTCCACGCTTCCGCGGAGGTCGTTGGCGATTTGCCAGATGGCGCGGTGGAGTTCGTTGCGTTCCTGCGTGCCTTGGGCGATTGCGGAGTGAGTCGGGGAATTGCTTTGCTTCATCTTCGAGAGGGAATCTGCCGGAGGATTGAACATTTTTCCCCGCGCTCCCGCAAGCGCGTTCCCGCGTGCGAAAAATCCGCGGGCGTTCTCGAGTTCCGCAGGAAATTCCTGCGCGCGGTTTTCGTTCACGCGCGCTCCTCGGGCAAGTCGTTTGCTCGACGTCTCGGAGGCGCTCCCGCGTCTGAACGCCGCGTATAATGCGGCGATGATTTACGGTTATCTTCGCGTCAGCACCGTCGGGCAGACGGTGGAAAACCAGCGTTTCGAAATCCGTCGCTTCTGCCGTTCCCGCGGCGTGCGCGTGCGTGAATGGATTGCGGAAACCGTCTGCGGGAACGCGAAAATCGAGGAGCGCGAGCTCGGACGCGCCCTCGCGAAAATGCGGCGCGGGGACGTGCTGATCGCGACGGAGCTTTCCCGCCTCCGGCGTTCAGTTTTCTTTTTGCCGTCTTATAGCGAGGCGCGTTCCCGCGACGCCGCCTCAGAAGGGGAATTTTCCGCCGGCGCCCATGCCGGGGAGTTTCCCGCCGAGGCCGCGCATCAGCGCCTTCATTTTGCCGCCTTTGAGCATTTTCATCATCTGGCGCATCTGCGAAAACTGCTTCAGCAGGGCGTTCACCTCGGAGACCTTCGTTCCCGAGCCCTTGGCGATGCGCGCCCGCCGCGACCCGTTCAGGATTTCCGGCCGCGCGCGCTCCTGCCGCGTCATCGACTGGATGATCGCTTCCGTGCGCTTCAGCTTGCGTTCCTCCTTGTCGCCGACCTGGATTCCGCTCATGCCGGGCATCATTTTCATGATGTTCCCGAGCGGCCCCATTTTTTTCATCTGCTGCAGCTGGGCGAGAAAATCCTCCAAGTCGAAATCCGCCTTCTTCATTTTTTCGGCGAGGCGCTCGGCTTCTTTTTTGTCGATGGTTTCCTGCGCTTTTTCGACGAGCGAAACGACGTCGCCCATGCCGAGAATGCGTTGCGCCATGCGGTCCGGGTGGAACGGCGAAAAGTCTTCGAGCTTCTCGCCCGTGCCCATGAATTTGATCGGCACGCCGGTGATGGTTTTCATCGAAAGCGCCGCGCCGCCGCGCGCGTCCCCGTCGAGTTTCGTCAAAATGATGCCCGTGAGGTTCACGGCGTCGTTGAAGTGCTTCGCGACGCTGACGGCTTCCTGCCCGAGCGCGGCGTCGGCGACGAGCAGCACTTCGTCCGGGCGCACGCGTTCCCGCAGCTCCTTGATTTCCTCGATCAGCGTTTCGTCGATCTGCAGGCGTCCCGCCGTGTCGAAAATGACGAGATCCGCCGAGGCGTTGAGCGCCTCGCGCAGGAATTTTTCGCCGATGGCGGGAACGTCCTTGGAGTCGCGGTCGCAGTAAAACGGCGTTCCCGTCGCCGCGGCGAGCGTTTCGAGCTGGTCGATCGCGGCGGGGCGGTAAACGTCGCACGCGACGAGCGCCGGCCGGTAGTTCCCGTGCGCTTTCAGGTAGCGCGCGAGCTTGCCCGCCGAGGTCGTTTTCCCGCTCCCGTGCAGCCCGACGAGCATGATTTTCAGCGGCCGCGCCGGGGAAAACTGCGTCGCGTTTTCGCCGAGCAGCTTCACGAGCTCGTCGTGGATGATCTTCACCGCCATCTGCCCCGGCGCCACGCCCGCGAGCACTTCCTGACCGAGGCACTGCTCCTTGACGCGTTCGCAGAATTCGCGCGCCACGCGGAAATGCACGTCGGCGGAAAGCAGCGCCGTGCGCACGTCCGCGAGCGCTTCCGCGATGTTGGATTCCGAAATTTTTCCGAGCCCGCGCAGGTTGCGCAGGGCGTTCGTCATGCGGTCCGTGAGATTTTCGAACATGCGGAAAAATCTATTTGAAAGTTTCCTCGCTTAAAAGCTGAAAAATCGTCCGCGCGCGCCGCGGGAACACGCCGACTCAGTCGACGATCAGATACTTCAGCCAGGCGAGATAGGAATAAAAAACGTCGACCGCGCCGCTGACGCCGAGCATCGCGCCGTTTTCGACCATCTCCGGGAAACGGATTTCGCGCGTCTGCGAGTAGACTTGGAACCGCATGTAGCCCGCTTCGCGGAAAAGCCGCGCGGCGCGCCGCTCCTGCAGGCGCGTGCTCGCGACGATAATTTTGCTTTCCGGCGTGATCCCGCACGAGCGGATCGTGCGCGGGTGGTCGATGGTGCGGCGCGGCTTGTCGTCGACGCAGATTTTTTCCGGCGGAATTTTCGCTCCCGCCAGCACGTCGAGCGCCGCGCGCTCGTCCGCGCTGACGACGATGCGCCGCGCCTTGCCCGCGTTGAAAATTTTCACCGCGTCCGCCGCGCGCTGCGCGTCTCCGCCGAGAACGACGACGGCGTCCGCGTCGTCCCAAAGCTCGTCGAACGGCGTCGAGCAAATCTGCATTTCCGTCAGCTTCCAGCCCAGCGGCGTATAGGCGACGAGTCCGAACAGGACAAAAAACGCGAGCGTTCCCGCGATGTAGAGCCCCGCGGCAATCCGGAGCGCTTTGCGAAGCCGCGCCCGAGCGGCGATTTTTTTCAGAACGGAAAACATGCGGTCGACTCTTCGAAATTCATGGTGAAAAAATGCATTCTGCGGCGAAATGCCCGGCGTGCCAATCCGTAAAAAATAAAAACGCTCCCGCGCGGCTTTGCCGCGGCGGGAACGGCGGAACATTTACCTCCGTTTGCCGTCCGTGTTTCCGTCTTTTCGCGAAGTGGCGCTCCCGCCGAGATTCGAACTCGGATCGCCGGCTTCGGAGGCCAGAATTCTATCCATTGAAATACGGGAGCGGATGAACACGTAATCAAATCCGTTCTTAGCGCGGGCGTCAAATCCTTTCTCGGCGCGCGTTCTCCCGCCGCCGAGCTCCGGCGCGTCAGGGCTGCGCCGGATTCTTTTCCTGCGGGAACGCGCGGTCAAGCGCGAGGAGGAAATTCTCGATGTTCATTTTCATCGCGCGTTCCTTGGCGACGCGGAGCATCGCGCCTGGCAGCGCGTCCATGGCGGAAACCGTCGCGCCGCCGCTGAAAACGCCTTGGAAAACGTCGCGTCCGCTTCGGACGTCGCGCAGCTGGTAGAACGCCGTTTCCGTCACGGAAACCGTGCCGTCGCGTCCGAGGCGGACGTCTTCCTCGACGAGCGTCGCGTTCAGCTCATACGTTCCCGTCGGCGAAAGCATGCCGAAGCGCGCCAGCGACTGTTCCAGCGCGCCGCGCAGCCCGACGTTGCCGATGTTGGAATTCTGCCTCGGATCCGTTTTCTTGCCGCCGACGACGGAGCCCATGCGGACGCCCGCGTTCGCGAGCGTCGCGTTGTTCACGCCGATCGCGCCGGCGACCATGGAATACGAGCGGCAGGGCTCGGCGGGAACGCGCCGATTCGACGAGCAGCCGGAGACCGCCGCGAGCGCGATCGCCGCGGCGCAGAAGCAGGTGAGACGAGTGATTTTCATCATTTCGAAAAAAAAGATTTTGAAGAAAAAAAGAGGCGGGAGCGCGGCGTTCCCGCAGGCGCGCCGCGCTCCCGCGTTTCGCCGCAGGCTCAGAACGTGTGTTTGTAGCCGATGGAGAAGCACACCCAGGACTGTTCCTCGATTTCGAGCGGCTGCGCCGTCGAAGCGCGGTAGCCGACGGTCGCCGTCAGTCCGGAATGATCCGTGAACTTGATCGTGAATCCGACGTCGCCGCCGTAGAGAAGCCCGGCTTCCGTTTCGTCGTCCTTATAATTGTCCTTATAATAACGACCGTTGTGATAATACCGATAAGACAGGTCTGCGGACACGTAGAGCAGATTCAGTCCTACGCGCGGACCGAAGAAGAGCGAGAATCTTTCACCGGCATTGAGCGAAAGGTTCACGCCGGTTTCGAGATCGAAGGAGAGCATTTCAACTTCCGAACCCGAAAACAGACCTCCGTTGTAATCGACACTGCCGTAGCCGACGCTCGCGGCCAAAATCAGCTCCGCGGAAACAGGACCGCGCGCGGCGGAAAAATCATAGGCGTATTCGAACGTCAGGCCGCCGAGGTCGACTTCGGCGTCGCTATAGCGCGAGTCCAGCACTTTGTCCGGAGCCTCAAGCCCGAGCGCGTAAAACGCCTTCAGTGCGATCGCGTGCGTGCCCGAAGACTCTTCGACGGCTTCGGGATTGTACGCGTAATCGTCGTTTCCGTAAGCGGCGTTCCCGGATTCGGGACGAGCCCACGGCCCGCGGGAGTCGTAGTCGGCGGCGCTTTGCGCGAACGCTCCCGCGGCGGGAATGAGCGCGAGTCCGGCGGCGGAGCAGAGGAATTTGCTGATGGTGTTCATGATGTTTTTTTTTTTGAGTTTCGAGACGGCGTTTGAGTTCCCGGACGTTTTCCGAGGATTTTTTTCTCATTTGCCTTCCTCATTTTGGCAAAAAAAAAGATAATCAAGTTGAATTTTCGGGGCGGCGGATTTCCTGCGGCGGGAACGATAGGGCTTGAATTCCGGCGCGCGGCGGCGGAAAATGCCGCGCGATGGGCGACACGGAGCGTCAGACGGCGGATTTCATCACGGGCGTGAGCGCGGCGGCTTGCGGCGCGGCTTTCGCGCGGCTGCTGCGCGCGGAGACGCCGCTGACGCTGCTCGTCGGGAAAAATCTCGGGCGCGTTGAAGTGCTCGCCGAAGACGGCGTGTTTTTCTCCCGCGAGATTTTCGGCGGGGGAAACGTCGTTCCCGCGAAGGCGAAAGAGGCCCGCGAAGCGGCGGCCTTTCTCATTCGCGGGCTGCCGGAAGCGCCGGCGGAAGAGGACGCGTC